>CAYOTQ010000132.1:0-5437 GCA_964406915.1 uncultured bacterium | reverse complement strand
CTCGAAT
This sequence comes from uncultured bacterium, assembly GCA_964406915.1. Classification (GTDB taxonomy): domain Bacteria; phylum Chlamydiota; class Chlamydiia; order Chlamydiales; family FEN-1388; genus CAYOTQ01. The sequence goes on along the minus strand of CAYOTQ010000132.1, from coordinate 5,430 downwards.
TAATGTTCCTATACGCATTGGTAAGGAGTGTCTGCCCTGGATCAACAGGCATGCTGAGCTGATCGCAAGAAACTTGCAGGTAAAGGAGGAGGGATGGACATAGAATGTATGGATATAGAACTTGTAGCCATCGGCGATGAAGTCCTCTATGGGTATACCATCAACGCAAATGCAAGCTTTATTGCTACTCTTTTGCTAGAACATGGCTTTGTCCCTTCACGTCACCTTGTGGTAGGAGACGCTCCAAAGCCGCTAAAACGACAACTTGTTGAGCGCTTATCAAGAAAGGCATGCGTGATTACCACCGGAGGGCTTGGACCTACATGTGATGACTGGACGCGCAAAGTGCTAAGCGATATTTTTGAAAAGCCTCCAGAAAGTGGTCAACTGTTTCCCAATTCTATTGGGACGGCTTGTGGCTTTGCCTTGCACAATGAAGAAAAGTTTCCAGGCGCTCTTTTGATAGCGGTTCCAGGGGTGCCAGCTGAGATGCAGCAGATGATGAGAGAGTCAGTGATTCCGTATCTTACGGCCAGATTCCAGACATCTACTAGGCCATGGACCAAAGTATTGCATTTCTTTAAGCTCAAGGAGCTGGATATTGATCCATCTCTTAGATCCATTGAAAAGCTCTATCCTTCTGTCCAATGCGGCATTTATCCAGCGTTTGGCACAGTCACCGTGCGCCTGAAATGTATAGCGAAAGATCATCAAGAGGCTTTCAATCTGCTCCAGCCGGCTGAGAGTTATTTGCTAGAGCGATTTGGTCAATGGAGATTTGAATCTCCATCCGGAAAGCTCGATGAAGCTGTCCATCTGCTGCTCATCAAAAGAAAGCTAACGCTTGCTACAGCAGAGTCTTGTACCGGAGGAAAGTTAGCGGCCACATTTGTCGCGCATCCTGGGGCGTCTGCTTATTTTCAAGGCGGGATAGTAGCTTATAACAACCGAGTAAAAACAGAGCTGCTTGGAGTTGATGCAGGTACTTTGCAAAAATATGGGGCGGTGAGTGAAGAGGTGACGGTCCAAATGGCGAAAAATATCGCTCTGCAATGCAAAGCCGCCTGCGCGGTTGCAGTCTCTGGAATTTTAGGGCCGGATGGAGCTGAAGCAGACAAACCTGTTGGCACTATCTGTGTCTCAATTGTCTATGGGTCGAATCTCACCTTTTCATGGACGATGCATCTTACTGGCAATAGACAGACAATTTTGGAAAAATGTATACAACAGATACTTATCGAACTTTTTTCCCTGATGCGCTAAAAGAAAGAAAATACAAGGTAGGGTATAGGTTATGATAGGAATGATGCTCTCTATAGTTCTGGCGGCAATCTGGTGGCTACTTCCTTCGCAGCAAGGGCTATCTGTAGATTGCAGATGGATAGTTGCCTATAGCGGCCTGCTCTTTTTATCTCTTTCTTTGATTGTGCTGGCTATACTCTGGAGCTCTTTGTCTCGTATACAAAATAAAACCATGACCGCTCTGGGGATGTTGTTTGTTCAAGATTCTTATATTGTCACAGTCCTCTCTGCCTTGTTTGCCTTTTGCCTCTTTTCATATGCCATTTTAGCATGCGGCATCACTCAGCTGCTATTTGGCTGCTGGATTGTGGCATTTGGCGCTGCTTTTGATTTGCTTCGCCGCCTATTTTTTCATGTCGCGCGCTATGCAGATGTCTCATTTTTACTAGAACGCATGGCCAAACAGGTAACAAAGTATCTCAAGCATAAAGATGAAACAGCGGCTCTTAACGCGATTGTGGTTGTGGTCGAAACATGCAATCTGGCGATTCATAAAGGGCAGATCACAGTGGCAGGAAGCTGTATTGATTCGATACAAAAGCTCACAGAGGTCTATATACAGGAGATGGCGCAATCGGAGTTGCTCAATGCCCTTCATCTGGCTGAAGAAGCTCCTTCTTTTCTTGACAAGGTGAATGTGCTGTGTCTTGTGACATGTGAAAGGCTTCTTTGGATTTATGAACGATCGCTTGCAGAGCATGCAGAGCCTGTAGCAGAAGTGATCATAGCTGTCTTTGGCAAGATGAGTCTTACGTTTTCCCGTTATAATGAACGTCCGGCCCTCTTGCCCCTTGCCTTTGTTTCCAAATGCGCGGTTATCTCCCAAGCAAAGGGCAGAGAGGAGTTTGTGATCAGGTCAGCTCTTGCTCTAAGCGAGACCTGCAAGGCCTTTATTCGACTGTCGCACGAAAAGAAACAGTCCTGCAAAGAGCAGATCTTTGCCTGTATTGTCAACATGGAAGAAGTAATCAAAATGCTTTTTCGTGCTAACAAGAGCATTAATCCTGTACTTCTTATGCAGCCATTTGCTGAAGTGGCGCAGTTTATTGGGGCAGACGCTATGCAATCTGTGCTGGATCGTGAAGAGATTTTAGGTGAATTGAAGCGTGTGCTTACGCAGTTTCAGTCCCTGCAGGTCGTTGTGCCAGCTGTGGCAGATATGATGGATATGGCAGCAAAAGATACGAGTTCTACTTTTGCTCAAGACAGTCCGTTTTAAATCCAAGTGATTAAATTCAAGCGATTAAATCCAAGCGATTAAATCCAAGCGATTAAATCCAAGTAGCCACCATTTGAGTTTTAATTTTTAGCAGTAATTTTCCAACAGCGATGGATCTTTTTGTCATGAAAATCAACAGGCACCGTTTTGTGTGAGATCTCTTGTACGGTATAGTGGGCAAAAGCGCTTGCATCAAAGGCAAATTTTCTCGAATTGGTGCTAAAAAAGAGAGTTCCTTGTGGAGCTAAGAGCTGCAGCGTTTTTGAAAGCAGCGGGATATAGTCTTGTTGCACATCAAATAGCTGATCCATCTTTTTCGAACGGGAGATGGTTGGAGGGTCGACGATAATGAGGTCGTAAAGCGTCCCTGTTTTTAGCTCTTCAGTGACAAACTTGAGGCAATCTGCCCTTACAATAATGTTCTTTTCAGAGGGGAGGGAATTTAGCAGAAAGTTGTCACGTCCCCAGGCGGTGTAGGTATTTGACATGTCGACGCTTTTGGTAAGGAGCGCGCCTCTGACTGCTGCATGAATGCTAAATGAGCAAGTATAGGCAAAAAGATTGAGCACGCGCTTGCCTTGTGCAAGAGAGGCTAGAAGCTGACGAGTTTCTCGATGGTCAAGAAAAAGACCGGTATCTAAATACTCCACCAGATTCACGCTAAATTTCACGCCATATTCAAGGACGGTGAAAAACTCGCTCGTGCTGCCTATTTTCTCGTACTGACGCGTCTTTTTTGAGCGCATGCGCGCGCGCCAGTAAATACCCTTGCATTCGCTTCCGAAAACTGTCTTGAGAGCTCTTTCTACTTCATCGACAAGTGGGGTGGGCGGTTGGCCTTCATCATCCTGGGAGCGAGCGAAATACTGCACACAAAACCTTCCATCATAAAAGTCGATGGCAAGAGGGTATTGTACAATTTCTCGATCATAAATACGAAAGGCATTGGTGAGCGTGCGTTTTGCCCATTTGCGTAGGTGTCGATAGGTGTTGCGTATTTTATTTGCAAGAGGATGGCTCTTGTCTTCGCCGTCTGCTATATTGGGAAGTGAGAAATATTGTTCGTCCATTCAGAAATTGTCCTCGCATCACGGATAATTTTGCAATTGATTAATCGCGATGACTAATCTGCTTGCAGAAAAAATTGTGGCTATGTCATAGTAGCAGCTTTCATAATTGAATTTACTGACAGTGAGAGGAATCACACATGTCTCGATATACAGGCCCGAAAAATCGGGTAGCCCGTCGTTTTGGAGTGAATGTTTTTGGACGCAGCCGTAATCCGCTGGTCCACAAGCCACATCCTGCGGGTATGCATGGCGCTAAGCGCAAGAAGAAGTCTGACTATGGAGTTCAGCTTGATGAGAAGCAGAAACTGAAAGCTGCCTATGGTATGCTGAGTGAAAAGCAGTTGCTACGCTACTATCAAGAAGCTGCTCGTCGTCATAAAAATACACCAGAGCTTTTCTTGCAGATGCTCGAGTGCCGTTTGGATATGGTTCTCTACCGCTTGAAGCTTGCCAGCTCGATCTTTGCTGCACAGCAGTTGATCTCTCATGGGCACGTGCTTGTCAATGGCCGCAAAGTGACGATCCGTTCGTTCCAAGTGCAGCCTGGCATGGCAATTGCCATCAAAGAGAAGTCTCGCAAGAACAAGCATGTGGCTGATGCCGTCCAAGGTGTTACTCGCACAGTTCCTGCGTACTTGAGCCAAGATGCGACTAATTTCTCAGGTCAGCTTCTTGCAAGGCCAAGTCTTGAAGAAATTTCCCTTCCATTGGAAATCAATATTCCGATGGTGTGCGACTTCTTGTCCCACAAAGGCTAATGATCTCATGAGAGGATATTCTTTTATAAAGAATGTCCTCTTATTGTCAAAAACTCCTCCCTAGAATATCTTTATTACAGTTTAATATCTTTATTACACTTTAGCCTGATTGCCGATCGCAAAAGCATTTTGGCGAACAGTTTTGCCGATTTTTTTGATGGTCCGCATATAAGGAGCCTAACATGAGTTTAGAAATAAATTTTGATAGAGCAGGGTTTTATAACCAAGTAGAAGAGCAAATCCAAAAACAAACCTCTAGTATCTCTGTGTCTAGTTCAATTACGCAGCTAAAATGCTATTTGGTGCTTGAAATGCGTGTTCTAGGACTGCTAGAAAAGAGAAATCAGATACATTTTCTTGCGGCTTTACCAGAAGCCGACAACCAGCTCGCACTTATACAAAAAATCGTCATGGGGGAGTTTAAAAAAATCCAAATCGAAGTAGAAGAGTTCTGCTCTCTTATGCGAAATAGTTCCCTTGGGGTGGCAACATGTAGCTTGGCTAGCACGGGCTTGCTGTTCAAAACGAATGATGAAAAATTTCACTTTAGGTGCTTTTCAGTATATAAGCCTTATCTAAATGAAGAGCTGGTTATTAAAGAATATAGCAACACAGAAGATGGTGGATTAGAGAAGGTGAACGGTACGTTTCAGACCTGCTTGAATTCGGTAGCTATAGTGACCTACTCACAGCAAGTGGATGAAACGAAAAATTTCACGAACGTGTATTGAGCTCTTATCATTTTTCGATGAGTTACCTAGGATCCATCAGGCGGCCGGAGGGGTGAGATTTCCAACTGGTCGTTCGTTCCAGACATTATACCAGTGTATATCAAGGTACAAATTCATAATTTGACCAATCACAGGGATCAGCTCCCAAATTCCTCGAGTGATCTGTTCCTCGTATGTCCGCCTTGCTTCTTTTGCTAAATCCATGACGTACACTTTATTCTCAATATTTTTTTCAATCATGTTGCCCAATGTTCTGGCGGCAACAATCCTGATGATTCCTGTAATGCATGCAAGCAGTGGTATATAGCCGACTATGTCCAGAATATTTGTGAGCACACGTATGTTGTGTC
>CAYOTQ010000131.1:2926-5454 GCA_964406915.1 uncultured bacterium | reverse complement strand
TCACGAGTTTGCCGATAAAATCCGTCTGCAGATTAATGATACACATCCTGCTGTGTTGATTGCAGAGCTGATGCGTATGCTGACCAACTACTATTCTATGCCGTGGAAAGCCGCCTGGGAAGTAACGCAGAACTGTACAGGCTATACCAACCATACAATACTCAGTGAAGCTCTCGAGCAGTGGGACCAAAACCTCTTCCGCTATCTTCTGCCAAGGCAGTATAAAATCATCGAACGGATTAACCTCGATTTTTGCAACCTTGTACGCATGCGCTACCCAAGTGACGAAGCACGCGTACGCACCGTCTCGATTATTGAAAATAACATGGTAAGAATGGCCCACCTGTCTGTCGTTGGCTCACATAAAGTCAATGGAGTAGCCGCCCTTCACTCTGAAATTCTCAAGCAGACGCTCTTTAAAGAATTCTACGAGCTGTTCCCTCAAAAATTTATCAATATCACAAATGGCGTCACCCATCGCCGCTGGCTGCTCAACTGCAATCCAGCACTTGCCAAGTTTATCACCGATCGCATTGGCAATCAATGGATTACAGATTTTAGCCAGGTGAAAAAACTGGCCGCTTTTGCCTCTGACGAAAAGAGCCAACTTGCTTTTTTGGAGATCAAAAAAAATAACAAGCAGCAGCTGCTGGATTACTTGAGACATGAGTGGCGTCCGCGAGATGCAAACAGCAAGCAGATTGCCTCAGATATCACGCTGGATACCTCTGCGCTCTTTGATGTGCAAATCAAACGCGTACATGAATATAAGCGCCAGCTGATGAATGCCCTGCATCTCATCATCCGCTACCACGAAATCCTTGAAAATCCATCGGCACAGCACGGCAAACGCCTTGCCATTTTTGCAGGAAAAGCAGCTGCAAGCTATGAAATTGCCAAAACGATCATTCGTCTCATTCACTGTATCAGCAAAAAGATCAACCACGACCCTGTCGTCAGTCAATATCTCAACGTCGTCTACATTGAAAATTACAATGTCTCTCATGCTGAGGTGATCATTCCTGCTGCCGATCTTTCTGAGCAAATTTCAACCGCCGGTATGGAAGCTTCAGGGACAGGCAATATGAAATTTGCGATGAATGGAGCTCTTACCATCGGGACTGATGATGGAGCCAACGTTGAAATGCGCAAAGAAGTGACGGATGAATGGTGGCCTTTTAAATTTGGCTGCTCATCAGAAGAAATTGCCGCTATGAAAGCCCATCAAAGCTACAAAGCGTGGGATATCTATTCATCCAATCCCAAAATCAAACGCGCTGTCGATTCCCTTCGTGACAGATCTCTTATCTCGCACGAAATTGAGCATCAAACATTGAGCTCTCTGTACTATGCCCTACTTGAAGGCTCATGGGGCTCGCCTCCAGATCGCTTCTTTGTCCTCAAGGATCTAGATAGCTATTGCCAGACCCAAAAAAAGGTAGAAGAGCTCTACAGCACCCCTTTGAAATGGGCGGAATTCGCCATCCATAATGTCGCTGGCATGAGCACATTTTCTACCGACCGCTCTATTCAAGAATATTGCAGCCTTATCTGGGATATTGTGCCTTGTAATCTTGATCCTGAAGAATTTGAGAGAGTCCGAAAAGCCTACATTGAAAGTACCCCCTTCTCGCTTTTATAGTAGAGAATATTATAACTTTTATATTCAAATTTTTTCTACTATGTGTTTTAATAAAAGAAGAGAATACAGAAGGAAAAAGGTACTCCTATGGATGGATCTGTTCACGACCATGACATGCACACACCTGGCGAGATTGCAAATCAGCCCATAGAATCCCAGGAATCAACCAAACTCTCTACTACCGCGCGCACAGATCTGGAAGCAAAAACAGCAGAGGTGGCACAAGAGCATATTGACTGTACGAGTCTCTATGAGGAAATTGGCAATATAACAGAGTTTGCAAACTCTCACGAATTTGAACAATTTTCATTTCCAACAAGCAAAAAAGTGAGTGAAAAAACACACTTTTTGACTCCCGATGGCTACCTACATGACATACAAGAATCCTTTAAAGAAATTGACAGGCTCCAACAGGAGGCGCAACAGATTGTAAACATAAAGGGACGTCCAGACACTACAGAGATAGAAATGGACTACGGCATTGAGAAAATGGCGGCAGCACTAGAAGAAATGGGAGGAGGCCAAACAGATGAAGTACGGGCATATCGCGAAGCAAAAATGGAACAACAGATCGCCTCAAAAGGGGAAGAAGCCATCAAACAAGAGATGTCAAAATTTGATGATGCTCTCGAGGAGCTGCTCGGGCCGCTTACTAGAAACACAGATGTAAAAAAATATATAAAAGAAGCTGCCAGTGAGGCTCTACATGTAGCAGCAAGAGACGCCGAGACAAAGGCAACAAACGCTCGGGAAGACTACAAAGAACTCCTTGCCAAAATGGCTCCTGGCCTGAAAATGAGTACAGAGGAAATGGACGCTCAACTACAGGCGATGCAGCAGCAAATAGAGGCTGATGTCGCAGCTTCCACTCCTCCAGAAGAGCCCC
>CAYOTQ010000131.1:0-2916 GCA_964406915.1 uncultured bacterium | reverse complement strand
TTGAAGGCCCTATGGAATCTATAGATGACATGATCGAAAAGGCGCTTCAAGATGACAACACAATCAAGCCAGATCCTGATGCCGCTCAACAGACGGCTGCCAATGTCCCTCTTGAAAAGCCGCATGCACCAAAACCTCTTCCAAAGATACCTGAGGGCGCAAGCCGACAAAGAGCAAAATCACAGCCTCCAACACCTTCCCAGATTGAAGGAGGAGAGAGAGCTGGGCGTCCACAATCGATGTCTGTGCCAGGCGATCTGCAAGCACAACAGGTCGCTCTGCAAGTAGACGCTGTCTTTGCAGAAACGCGCAGTAAAGAAAAAGAGGCGCTGGCAAACTGCCACGAGTGCCGTCAAGAGCTGAATATACAGATGGCCAAATCGCGATGCATTGAGAAGGCAATGGAAAAATTGGCGTTTGTCCCACCAGATTCAACAAAGGGCGCTACAGAAGAGGAAATAAAAATACTGCAGCGGAAACACAACAACACGCCACTCACTGCCGCTCAGGCTCAACTACTCAACAAATTGATTGGCTCAACAGAGCTGAGTAGCTCAAACTCCATATCTGATGCAAAGATAAAACTAGAAGCTGCTGCTGCAAAATCGCGCCAAGCTGAAAAACGCGCCTGCGCAAAGCTTTTAGATAGTTTTGCAGCGCTAGGCGGCAAGTATAAGCTGATTGTCGAAGAAGGCACCGTGCAATTAGCAGCTGCCAGCAGCCACAGATTCTCACTAAGTGTTGCCAAGTTTACAAGCGCTGAATCACGTTCTATGCTCTCTTTGATTGACAACTATATGCAAAAGGCAGATCCGGAAAACGTTCTCTTATTGGCAAGCCTTTCTCAACCCCATCCCTGGATAAAGCTTGCAAAAGAAAAAATGGACATTGATGTTGCAAATACCTGCGATACACTCATCCAAATAAGCACCTCCCCCGACCAGCAAGCGGCTATCTTGCAAGTAGCCAAGGAAAATAAGCTGCAACTGATCTCTGAAAATAACACCTTAAAATTTGTTCCTCTCAAAAAGGCAGATGACCAACTAGCCCTGACTGCTGTAAATAAATTACTCGATCAAGCGCTTGCTAAAGGCTCTGAATCCCTTGCAAATGCCGCTCTTGCTCACTATCCGGGAGGAGCTCCTGATAATATCCGAGACCAGATCACGTCATCGTTTCAATTAATGAAGGGCGTCCATGATATGCACGAACAGATCTCGAAGGAAATCCAGAAACTGTCTCCGGAAGCGCAAATTGAAGCCAGTGTGCTTTTGAACAATTTTTCAAGTGAAAAGTCTTTGTCAAATTACGTTTTGCAGCTGAAGCAGGAAGATCCTTCATTCACACTTCAAACACTGCAGCAGCAGATGCAATCAAGGCTGCAGGATTTGCAGTCATCAAAATTTCATCCAACAAACGATTCGATCCTGACTGAAATGAAAGGCTTTAAGGCACTTTCTAAGGAGGAGCTGAAGGCACTCTCACCCGAGGAGCAGCAAGAATACTTCAAAAAAGTGGACCAAATGGCTGATTTCCGGGTGCGCCTTCTTGTCAAGCAGCTGGCGGTAGGAGATCTTAGCGCTAATGAAGCTGCGATCAATAATTGTGTAATCGGAGTGCTCGGCAAGAAGTATGCCTCTCAAAAGGGACTGCTAGAGACGGCCATTGGCGCCTATGATGCCTGTACAGATAATGAAAAGAAAAATCTCGATCTGCTTATCCAGGCAGTGGTCAGGCAACCTATAGGCGGGCTGACACAGCAGTATCTTGAAACACTCTCCAAGCAGCACCCTAATATAGCAATACTCAAGACCGTCACATTTACAACAGCACCAGCTGTTAACTCTATAGACACCCTCCTCACGGACAAAACCAAACTTCTTATAGAAACAACGTTAAAGACAGCTGATCCAGACAAGATAAAAGCGCTTGTTAGCGAGCTAGCTCCAAAGGTCCATCAATGGACCATTGATCTTGCCGTTTCCTCAGCAACAGGAGTAGCTCTTGTGGCTGACGATCCTCTATTTGGAGATCAAATGAACGAGCTTACCAAGTATTTTACAGAGCTTCTTATGGAGAATAAAGATTTGATTCATATGACCCAAGTGATGCAATTCGTTTCCGATGTCGTGCAGGCATGCTACACACAAATCCCGCCAAATTATTCGATTCTTTTTCTCGAACAGGCAATGCATCAGGCTATAGTAAAAAATTTGAGTCCTGATGAGAAAAAAAAGGTCTATGGATCGCCAGGATTTGAAAAGACCATTAATAAACGCCTCGCCACTCTAGAAAAAGAGATATTAGCTCCAGGACAAGAGGGAAAATATAGCGACCTGGGAAAATACAATTTACTTATCGATCGGACAGGAGGGCTTCCCTATAACCCTCCCACTAAAAAAGCAATTACCCTCGCTTCAGACGCAGTAGATTCCTTGAAGGACTCCCCTATTGGCTGTACTATCATCAATTATGAAAAGATGATTACGCTTGGCAAAATTGCCGCAAGATATGAAGCACAAGTTGCTGATGTATTGGCAAAGCGGTCAGCAAAGACAATTTAGACTGTCCTGCATAAATCGAGAAGAATTCTCACCCCCCTCCGTAGATCCAGTCGTAGTAATCATCTTCTGTATAATAGAACGTGTCAGACCAATTGTCTTCCTTTTCAATAGTGCCTTCAATGTTGATGGTCTTACGCTGCAAAGGATGAGCTCGTAAGTAAGGATCTGTCTCCTGTTGAGACCCAGGGCCACGTCCGCATCCCTGCAGACAAAAACAGATGACAATCAAGAGAAAAAGGTGGTGAATCATGGCATGTCCTCCAAGACTTCACTCTACCCAAAATATTTTCTTGATGTCAATAAAATGTTTTAATCTGATAAACTGAAGAGTCCCCAATAGGAGATCATTTTT
>CAYOTQ010000130.1:4340-5458 GCA_964406915.1 uncultured bacterium | reverse complement strand
GCCTTCGATATCTCCCTGCTATTTCCACTTATTTCTCACAACCAGATATACAACTTATTTGAAACCGCCTGTTCGAGCAAGAATTATGCACTGGCAACCATGTGCGTGATGCATTTGAGCAACTCGCCTGCGCATATTATACAGGCAACACAGCTCGCTTGCAGGCTTGGATTATATGCTCTTGTAAAAGATTACTGTGGAGCCGTCATTCAACAACGATTCGGATCCCTACTTCTTCACGCTTGCTCTAGATTAGATCCATGTATTGATGAGAATGAACGACTGAAATTAGTACAATTTTTACTAGATTCTCGGTATTCAATTACAGAAATTGGAACCACCCCAGAAAGCCCAGACATCGTAATGACAGCTGTACACCTTGCCTGTTCAAATGGCTTGAAGAGTGTACTCGAGCTCTTTTCTACCTCTCGAAAGGTAACAACATCAAATTACTGGGAACAGCAGCTAGCCAATTCTAAGTGCCAATTATCGATATTTCATTGTTTTGCCGGCAGTCGCACACCTCTAGATGTTGATTATCAATGGTATGCACGCTATGGTTTTGTGTCGTACAAACACCATGATGAGCTGGTAGATTCACGTGGAGCAACCCCTTTACACTATCTAGTAAATTTTGCAGCTGACGTTTCTAATCCGGAGTTGAAAATAGCAAGGCATGCGCTACAGCTTCCCTATTTGTCTTCCTCAGTTAAATTCAATGATTTTTTCATTTCAACACACGGCGGTGTCACAGCGTACGATTTTTTGCAAGAGCACCTTCATAATGGCACTTGCATTCACTCCACACTCCTCAATTGGGTTCAACAAAACTCTACCTCTTCTGAGGATCAAATCCCGGAAGATTTTGGTCGGGAATTTTCTGATTGGATCGCGAAGAAAGAGCCTGCATTTCCACAAAAACCCTACCACATCTCCAAAAACACGACCTACTCTTTTAACCCCCATGTTCTTACACGGATGTGGCTTGAGAATCCAGCCAATGTGGGGATAAGCAATAAACTGATTCAGGCTATCGAGCAAGGTATCATCCCGCCCTATGAACTCTATCTTGCCCTGCTAGTTTCTTCCTATGACAAGAATATTCCTCAAAATATATG
>CAYOTQ010000130.1:2465-4330 GCA_964406915.1 uncultured bacterium | reverse complement strand
GGCTATTATTTGCACAAATACCACAAGAACAAAGGCTATATATATTTGAAAATGCCTGTTGGCACCGCAATGTTGATGTAATTAGAGCATCTCTTCCCTCTATTAAACCGCTTGCTGCCACGGAAATCCTCTGCAAACATGCCATTAGTAGTGTGCTTTTAGATTCTTGTATGACAACTATCCAAGAAAATAGGCGCGCCAGCCAAGACAAGCAAATTCTCTTGCATGCTCTTTGCTCCATGAACTCTCACATGGAAGAGCGCCTCTCACTTGTTCACCGTTTTCTGGCCATGGGATATTCGTGCTTGGCAATAAAATCTTGTCATACAACACCTCTACATCTTGCCTGCCTTTTTGGACCAAACGACATCCTACCTCTACTTATAAAACAAATTTCACCTCCCTTTGATACTTTCCTTACAAAACAGAAACACACTATTTATCACTATCTTGCAGCAAGTCAAAAACCAATATCTACCGCTACAGCAATAGAAATAAAAACTTACAAGAAAAACAGTGAGCTCTTTGATGACGCAGGTCGTACTCCTGTGCATTATCTGATGGAGACTACTTCTGAACGGCCAGACAGCACTACATCTCTTTTGCTTACCTATTTTGATCATATAATACCGCCAATCGACATGGCTTCTTATGTGCCGATATCTGACAAAGAAAAGGACCCAATTCTGCGTGCCAAGCGTGCTGCTATCTATGATAGCACTCGCTTCCTCAGCAATGCCGGTGCATTTGAGTTTTCTATAAGTATCACCGGTCCAAAACCTCAAGCTGCAAACTCTCAAGCTGAAAAGTCTCAAACTGAAAAGCCTCAAGGAGAAAGCGGGACACGCAAGACACAAAGCTCAAAACAACGCTCCAAATCCACCATACAGCCGCAGCCTCCTGCTCCTATTGAACAGATACCAGTAGACTTGAAGAGTCAAAAAGCGATTGATGAAGCACAAGAGCTTCTGGCAGCTGTTTGCCGCACATGGCAACAGCCTGAATTACAAGATGCTCTTCGCACAATCTTGACAGGCAAATTGGGCATTCGACAATTTGCATTTGACCAGTTAATTGCTCATGGCAACAGTTCTTCTCTTCAGTCCTTATTGTTCCCATTTGCCAGATACTATAAGACTGCTTTGAGTGAAGGCCGCCAATCACTTGCTTATGCCAAAGCAATCATCAAACAGGTTTTCAAAGCGTGCCATATAACGTGGGAAAGAAAGCAAAGAGATCAGCTGCCACATCTTGTCTCACCTGCCTCCAAATTGTGCGCCTCGTTTCTTGCTACCGAGATAGATTGCTTTGAAGATGACCACCAGCTACCGGAAGAACTGGGCTTCATCGAATATGGAAACAAAGAGTTGTCCTCTCTTCTTGCATTTCGCGATTTTTTCTTTACCTACACTATCGAAGAGCTGATGCTCCTTCAAAAAAATCCCTCATCTCTATTTGAAAATAAAACAGAGCCCTATAGTGTGCTTCCTACCTTCTTTATCTGCATAAAAAATGGCATTCCATTCGTGCATGCGCTCATGATGCAAAAATCAGGAGCTTCTATTATGGCAATAGGTCGAGACAGCAAAAATATTGCTCTTGCAAAGCTCTGCACGCTACTGCCAGACATCCAAATAGCAACAGACACTGCTGCCCTGAGTGTCAAGCAATGCGACCAACTCCTCAAAGCATCAAAAAATAAAGATAAAGATTTTTATTTATTTACTTCATATATGCTTGCCTCCTATTCCGAGCGAGGATCTAGCGTATTTAAAAAAGCTACCTCCCCTTCAACCACCGGCAGCAACGTAAAAAATGATCGAATTCCAGCACTGCTGCCAGGTATGGTACAGTCCAGCGGTCAG
>CAYOTQ010000130.1:0-2455 GCA_964406915.1 uncultured bacterium | reverse complement strand
CTCTAAGCAATAATGTAAAACAAAGCTCGGCAGCTGAGAGTAAAACTAAAACATCGCAGCGAACATCGCCTCTGTTCATCCCCAAGCGACCGCAAGCAACTCTTGCTCCTCAACCTTCTCCCAAAATCACATCTGCTGTCGAAGTTAAGCTCTCTTCAAGCAGTAGCTCGTCTGTTACAGCTACTGAAATACATTCGCTAGACGAGCTCCTTGCCAGATTTGAAGCAAAAGCTCAGGACAAGTTACTCTCTATTGTGACAGCTCAACGGCAATACTCTGATGAAGCCCTCATCCAGACAACCAAAGAACTTCGAAATAAACTCGCCAAGATCTCTACTCTCACGCCGCAAGCAATTTCATATGCAAATTCTTTGCTAAAAAACTACCAACAAGAAGGCGTTGCATGGATGCTCAATTTGTTCTCCCAGGGTTTGGGTGGCATTCTCGCGTCAGAGCCAGGACTTGGAAAAACCAATCAGGCGATAGAGTTCATCCGCCAGCTGCATCGCCTGGATCAGACAGGCAAGCCTGTATGTATCATCGTCCCAAATAGCATTGCGATGCAATGGGAAGAAAATTTCCAAAGCAATCTGTTTGTAGCCAAGCTGCGCCACATCAAGTCTCTGCTCATGCTTCCGACGAAAAAAACACAAGGACTTAAAGCTCTGCTACTTACATACAACCACTTGATTGGCGCGCAAGAACAGCTGGAAACAGAACGAGCGACAACAAAAAAAGCGCAAAGTGAAAAAGCAAGGCGACGCGCTATCATCGAAGACAAGATACAGCAATACAAAGAAGTCATGCGCTCTTTGTTTTCTCTAGAAAGACTGCCACAAGCTCTTGCGCAACTGCCGCACACACGAACATCTCATACACTCAAAGTCACGCTGACGGGTGATCAAATAACTCATGAAAACTTGCTTTCGGCTATAGGGGCCGCTCGCACGCAGTTTTGCTATCCGGAACAACAGGCTTCATTGCTCAGCTTGCTCCAACAACTGATGCAAGACTCTATTTCTTTTCATGATGCAGAGTTTGACTCATCTCTTCAGGTAGAAGACATGGAGCAAATTCTTGTTGTGACCTCTCAAAGCCTCTGCCTTGACGCCCTTCACTCCGAGGCACTCAAGCAAGGAAAAAAGATTATCATCTGCACGAATACAGTTATCACACAAAAAGAAGAGGTGCGTACTGCTCTAGAAGCCCTTCCCTTTATTTGCACGATCATTGATGAAGCTCATGAGTTTGTCTGGGATCTTGCTGATTTTGGAAGCAATCCTGTAAAACAAGCTGCTGGCTGTTTGCTAAAATTTTTGCATTCTCTAAGCACTCATCGTAGTACTGCTCACTACTGCCTCTCAGGCACTCCATTTGTAAATTCCTTCTTTGAGACACTTTCACTCATGCAAATGGCAAATCCCACGCTCGACTTTTCCTCATTTGCCGCAGAGATGAAAAAGCAGACATTTTCTCTTGGAGAAGCCGTTGCAAGCCAAAGCTGCCAAGAAACTGAAGATGCAAAAACTGTCGATATCCAGACAAGTTTTATCATCCACGAATATGCAAAAATGCTGCGAGAGCAGTTAATTCTGGTGCATACCAAAGACTCTGCGGAAATCCAGAAAGAGTGGCGGGTTGCCAGTGGAGAGCTGTTGCTTCCACAAAGCGAGGAGATTGCTCTGAGCTGCCCACTTACACAAAAGCAGCAGGAGCTCCTCGAGACCCATGGCATGGCAAATCCCATTACTCTTAGTCCCTGGCTTGAGAAGCTGCTCTTTCATCCAAAGCTTATTACTGATCCAGACACAGAATCATTGGATATAGAGGGTTCTGGGCTCTTGCAGACCCTCTTTCAAAAGGAGGGAGTTCTCCATACAGCCGCTCAAAACAACACGCCTACCATACTGTTTGTGCATCAAAAAACGATCGGCGAGCATCTCAAGAAACTGATCAAGAAATACTACCCCTCAATAAAAAGTTCTTTTTTTCATGGCGGAAAAAATCTGCAGAAGCGCAATCAAATCGTTCAGTGTTTTGAAAACTCCAATCATCCCTTAAAAATATTGATTCTCTCTCAGGCGGCTGGAGGCGTTGGGCTTAATCTTTGTTCAGCAAAAAATGTGATTGACCTTGCCCCCTGGTGGAATGCAGCCACAACAAAACAAGCGATGGCTCGAGCATTGCGAGCAGGAACATCAGGTACTGTAAAAATCTATACAGTTTCGTGCAATACCAAACATGAAGCGCTGATGCAATCGATTGTAGAAAAGAAAGAGCTCTGGAAGTCTTACTTTTTTGATGCGCAGGAAGACAGCCAACAAATATTTATGAATGCGCTATCAAAACAATGCACGAAGAATAATGATACCTTTGAGCAAGCTCTCGGGCTGCTGCGCTTATCTCCAACCTCGTTAGCCCACTCCTATGAGCAGCTAAAAATCCCCCATGAGCC
>CAYOTQ010000129.1:0-5466 GCA_964406915.1 uncultured bacterium | reverse complement strand
CGGAGCGGAATCAGTAGCTATTGGCCATCCTGATAAAGTTGCCGACCAGATTTCCGATGCTATTTTGGATGCCTTTCTTACAAAAGATCCTGAAGCACGTGTGGCGTGTGAAACCACACTTACCCCAACGTGCGTCTTTCTAGCCGGAGAAATTAGCTCCCATGCCACCATTGACTTTGAAGCTATAGTCAAGGATGTTCTGCAAACCGTTGGATACCAAAATAGTCCTATTCAAAACTGCATCCAGCAACAATCACCAGATATTGCTCAGGCAGTCAGCGGCGGCGGTGCAGGAGATCAAGGAATTATGATTGGCTATGCCACGGACGAAACCCCTGTGTTGATGCCCCTGCCGGTTGTGATCGCTCATACATTGATGGAGCGGCTCAGGCAAAAGCGTGAAAGCGGCCAGATGCCATTTTTAGGCTCAGATGCCAAAACCCTCGTAGAAGTCTCCTACGAAAATATGATTCCTCAAGGAATCAAAACCCTTATCCTCTCAACTCAACATACCGATGCTATTGCCTTGCCAGTCCTTCGACAAGAAATCAGCACACTCCTTCACCAAGAGCTCGAGATCTCTAAAGCAACTTGCCTTCTCATCAATCCTGCAGGACGTTTTGTCATTGGCGGACCAAATGCAGATACGGGGATGACGGGCCGAAAGCAGATGGTAGATACCTACGGATCGGAGGTACGACACGGCGGCGGCGCTTTTTCCGGCAAGGATGCTACAAAAGTAGATCGCTCTGCTGCTTATCTGGCGCGCTATATTGCCAAAAATATCGTTGCTGCAAAGCTGGCAAGACGCTGCGAAGTAGCCATTACCTATGCAATAGGCCTTTCCCACCCTGTGACACTTCAAATCGACACTTTTGGCACATCTGAAATTCCCTCAAGTGTACTTGAAAAGATCATCCCCGAGATTTTTTCTGTTAATGTGGCGGGGCTAATCGACATGCTGCAACTGAAACGGCCTATCTTTCGAAAAACGGCTTATGGCGGTCATTTTGGAAGAAATGACCCTGATTTTACCTGGGAGCAGACAGACAAAGTAAAGCTACTGCTCGCAAGACTTTAACCCCCCAGAGATTTTTATGAAGCATCTTCTCCTTGCTCTGTTCACACTTCTTACTGGAACAAATATTTGCGCAGATGAAGTGGTATATTGCCGCTATCTGCAGGTCAACTACGATACCGCAAAACTTGAAGAAGAGTTACAGCTAGTAGCCGACTATTACATGCCGAGGCACAGGCGCGATGATAATTGGCTTGCAATTCCTTTGCGCAACGCCACAGGAACATCAACACGTGCGGGCATAGAATTGCACCGAACCTTGCAGCAAGGCCGGATGTTTCCTTGTAAAAATAGTGAGTATTTAGAAAAGATGCCCTATATCTCCTCGATTCTGGATGACATTGCCCAGAGGTTTGAGACCACAGTGGGACTGGTACGTCTTTCTAAAGTACCAAGCCTCAAAGCTATCATGCCCCACTCTGATGGAGCTACTTTTGATCTAGACAAAGGGAAAGTGTATCGCCTTCATATCCCTATATGTACAGGCGAGAATGTGATTTTCGAAATAGCAGGCAACAGCTACCGCCTTGCTGCTGGTGCTCTTTACTACACAAACGTGAGTAAAAGGCATGCTGTCTACAACAATGGCCTTATTGATCGTATCCATCTCATCATTGATGTTGAAGCCAGCCCCATGCTGCGTGCAGCTATTTTCTCTTGTGCCGAAATCGCTCCAGATTAGGATTGCAAGCACACTTTTCTCTTTGATTTTTTTTGGCAACGAGATATTTTTTTTGGCAACTAGTAGAGATGTGTAGGGTATCGGCATGATGTATCGATTTTGTTTTGTATTCTGTTTACTGTCTTCCTTCCTTTGTGGAGAGGTTTTTGAGACCTTTTATGGTCCTATTGAAGTGCAAGAGCCTATTCTTATCGATCTCATCAAATCTCCAGCGGTGCAAAGGCTCAAGGAGATTCATCAATATGGTGTGGCGTACTACACAACACACAAAGAAGAATACAACCGCTATGACCACTCCATAGGCGTCTTTGCTATCCTTAGAAAGAATAATGCAACTCTTCAAGAGCAAATTTCCGGACTTTTACATGACGTGTCCCATACGGTATTTTCTCATGTGGGAGACTGGGTGTTTGGCAAAGAATACCAGGAAGAAGATTATCAGAGTATGATCTACAAAATGTACTTATCTCACTCTGGAATTGAAGACATTTTAATCAAATATGGATATACGATCGGTCAAGTGCTGCCAAAGAATAAAAATTTTAAGATGCTTGAGCAGCCATTGCCAAACCTATGTGCAGATCGCATCGATTATAACCTTCAGGGAGCCTACTACCAAAACTTTCTCAGCAAGCAAGAGGTGCTCGAGCTTTTCGAGGATTTGCATTTTGTAGATGGAAAGTGGGTAGCAACTCGGGTTGATCTTCTGAAAAAACTGTCCCGTTTTCCTCTTTTTATGACCCAAGATTGCTGGGGTGCAGCTCACAATTATGCCTCTTCTCGCTGGCTTGCTGATGCGATAGTAAAGGCTCTCAGCACAGGATTACTCTCTTGGAAGGAGATCCATTTTGGAATCGACAACGACGTGTGGCATAAGCTTATTAATACGAAAGATCCATTTATTGCAGAGCGTATGCACATGGTCCAAAATGCCCAACAATACTTTACATGGGTATCCCCGTCAGACGCAAATACTGTTATCAAATTTAGATGCCGTGGGATAGATCCGTGGGTTCTGCACAAAGGACAAATGCTGCGGTTGTCACGAATCGACTCAGAGCTTGCCACAGAGCTGGAACTTGTGAAAAAAAGAGCATTGGAAGGCTGGTCTATCCAGCTCCAGTCTCCACAAACTGACGATTATTTTGGCTCTACTGATGAAAATGGTCCTTTCCAGTAAGAAATTCATCTTTCTGTTACCATAGTTGCATGTATGATCAAATTGATTGGCAGCAGCAATGGGCCCTTCACGGGTTTAATTTTCGTGATGGGTATGTCCACATTGATTTCGAAGCCCTCGGCTTGCAGGTAAATAGCTTCTGGAGACGTGATCTTTTGCGTCTGCAGCCGGGTGCCGGCTTTGGTGATTTCTCACACCCTACCACTCGCCTCGTATGGCGATTAATGGCACCTCATATTATTGGAAAAGAAGTACTCGATGTTGGCTGCGGCAGTGGTATCTTAGCACTCAGCGCCATAGCACTCGGAGCTCGCTCAGCTATTGGCATTGATATCGAAGAGGAAGCAGTCACCCATGCGCGTATGAATACAAGCCTCAACGAATTAGATGGCTTCTGCAGCTTTTCTCTGTCTGCTCCTCCCACTCTTCAAAACAGCCAAATTCTTTTAATGAATATGATTCGATCCGAGCAGGCATGTGCCTATCAGTCGATTGCGCACCTGCCTATTCAACAAGCCTTCACCTCTGGAGTCCTTCGAGAAGAGCGTGAGCAGTATCTTATGCAAGTGGCAAATTGGCATTGGCAGCTTATTGATGAGCGAGAAGAAGAGGGCTGGTTGGCCTTTCGATTTACAAAACAAATTTTGTAAAAATAGTTGTAAAAACTGTGTCGTATGCGATAGGATGTCAGCCGCTTAAACATCCTTATGAGGACACTATGTCAGTACAGCCACCCGGCCTTTCACCATATTTTTTGCCTTCAGATTCGAACACACCAACCCCACCCCCATCTTTACCTTTCAGCTCTCCACAACCCATCGCTCCAAACACAAGCCAAGGACAAATGGCTCCTTTTCTTGTACGGCAAGACCAACAGGCACAAACGGCTGTCTTGCAGTTTCATCAAGCATTTTATAATCATGGCAAAATCCATCGAACGATCGTGGAGTCTGCGTTTATCACAGGACTCAAGACCCAGCCAGAATATGAGTCTTATGTAAATTACCTGACCATGCTTGCCCAAGAGCTGGAGATTATTGAGGAAGGCCTTGCTACATATGATGGCATTCGTCTGGCTCCCTACTTTCGCAAAGAAGCAATTCTTCAAGATCTAACGTCACTACAAGGCACAGACGAGCTAAAAACGATACGTTTTTCAGACCACCTTACTCATCTCAAAACTCTCAAGGCCACTTCTCCCTATCTGCTCGCGGCTCATGCCGGCGTCTTGTACCTCGGGTTTTTGCACGGCGGACAGTTGCAACGGCAATGGATACACAAAAAATGGGAAAATGTAGTACGCACTTATGACTATGGAACAAATCATCAAGAAAAGCGCAAAGAGCTGCAAGGAATGTTGGATACATTTGGACAAAGTTTAACTCACGACCAGCAACTTACCTTTAAGAATGAAATTTTGAAAGCTTATGCATTTTCCGCTGATCACGTCGGAAAAGGGTCTGAGGTCCGACAAATCCTTCAGAGCGACTATACGCTGCAGGTGTAGCATATAGGCCCCACTCTCAATTTTTTTTAAAATAACCGCTTTCTTACTATCAATGCATACTAGAGAAAGCGGGCTACTTAAGGAGTCACAATGAGATCAATGCGTCTATTGAAGTCTATTTTCTTGTTTTCCTATCTGCTGTCTTTCTCTCATGTAGAAGCAGCTCCTGTTGTTCGTAAGCTGCAGCCGACTCACGGTCCTGTAGAAGGAGGTACTGACATCTATTTGAGCGGCAGCAACTTCAGTGACACTACAAGCGTCAGCTTTGGCTCAATCGATGCCGACTTTCAGGTTTTATCTAATAATCTGCTTCGTGTCACCTCTCCCCAGATAGACGGCAGCGCTCTTTCGGTAGACATTACTATTGTAGCCGACGGAACTACCACCCTACCCAACGCTTTTACTTATACAGCCGCAGGTTGGTATGCGTATGTGCTGAATTTAGACAGCGACAATATGAGCATTCTTGATCTTGCAACAAATACTGTTGCTAATACTATTCATGTAGGAGATTTCCCATTTGGCGTAGCCATCACTCCTGACGGCAAATACGCGTATGTGGCCAATGGAGTTGGCAGCCCGCAAGTGGTGGTTGTCGATCTGACAACGGATCAAATCGTCACCAACATCTTGATTCCTGGCGCCGATCCTTATCGCATCGCCATCAACAAAGAAGGGACAAAAGCCTACCTAGCAAATGGAACGCGTAACAATCTTCTTGTCATTGATATAGCGACCAATACTGTCACCGCTACCATTCCAAATACATTCACCGGCGGCAGACTCAAGGATGTGGCGATTACACCGGATAGTACAAGAGCATATGTAGCTAATGAGCCATATAATTCTTTGGTAGTTTTTGATATCGTCAACAACGTAGCGATAGAATCTGTGTATTTAGGAGATACTGTGTACGGACCTGAAAGTCTTGGCATCACTTCAGACGGTCTGTATGCCTATATCGTAGATCAAGACCAAAATCTCATTCCTTTTGATATTGTGAATAACGTCGAGATGCC
>CAYOTQ010000128.1:0-5491 GCA_964406915.1 uncultured bacterium | reverse complement strand
CAAAAAGGCCTCAAATTAAATAAGTCTTTATGCGAAATCGCCTCTTTTCATTCACCAGCTCATTTCAAGGAAGTAATTCACATTGCAGTTCCAAATAGTATAATTTATTGCCTGAAAAGTGGAATTATTCAAAACAATCAATTAAACACCAAAGAATTAGAAAAAGAATTGGATAAATTCTTTTTATAGACAATTAATCATTTTGTTTTTATAGATTGAATTAGAAGCACAAAGCAATTATATGCTTAGCTCTATAAAAACAGGATGGTTACTATGTCTTCAAAAGAAAATATTAAAATCATTCAAAAATTGTATGATTGTTATAATTCAAATAATTTACAAAAATTGAATAATTTTGATGAGTTATTCACAACAAACCTGCAGTTTCATGACCCTGCAACGCCAAACCTCACCTCTGGAATTCAGTCGATTAAACAATCAGAATCAAACTATGTCAAAGCATTTCCAAATAAATCTGCAAAAATAGACACGATCTTCTGTGCAGAAGACCGGGTAGTTGTGCGCTGGACAATCAGTGGAACGCACAAGGGGCCATTCCAAGGAATTGCTCCCACAAACAAATCCTTTAAAGTTTCAGGAATTACGATCTATCGAATTTCTGGCAACAAAATCAGCGAGGTATGGCGAAGCTGGGATCTCTTTGGCTTGCTTGAGCAGCTAGGAGTCTGGCGTCAACAGCCAGCTGCCCGCTAAACCAACCAGGCTCGCCATTTCTACTTTGGCGAGCCGTACCCGGTTTTAAAACCATTCGCCTTTTTTCTTTCCAACACCTATTGTATGAATGCGTCGACCCCAATAATCAAAGGTAAGTATATGTCTGCTCCCTCTCCTATTACTACAAACAAAGATCCATCAATCATCGCTACAGAAGAATGTCTCCAGGCCATAAAACTCAAAGACTTTGAAACTGCGGCTAAAAAAATTAAATTGATAGCCCCAGAGCATCTAAAATACTTCAACGAAGATCTCGGCAATGGCTCATTTCCTGCCCACATGGCTATCGCCCACCGCGCGCCCGAAGAGTTCATCAAAGCTCTTTTTACAGCAGGAGCAGATCCGTGGCAAAAAGATGATCTCGGCTTTACGGCTGTGCAGCATGCCCAGAAACAAAACCTCGCCATGGTTCAAGAACTTCTTGGATTTGCTAAAGAGCGTTTGGCTCTTTCTCCTCAAGAACTTCGCAGCACTGCCCAACATGAACAAAAAGCTCTCAATTCCCTGCAAGCCGCACAGGCTTTTCTTGAACTTGCACCAGATGTGCTAGAAAGTCTCAAAAAGGCTATTCAAGAAGGTAATGTGGCCACCTGCAACACAGTTGATCGGTATAACATGACGCCTCTGTTTTATGGCATTATGAGTTACAAACAAGTTCCTTCTGAGGCAAGAGACGTAGCAAACAAAAATCTCGAATGGCTAATACAGAATACCACCAATTTGCTTCTGGTGAATAAGGCAGAATTTTCAGTTCTTCACGTTGCTATCAATGAAGATCTTCCCATCCCTCTCATCGAAAAGTTGCTTGAACGTGCGGGAGCTGATAAGCGAAAGCTCATGGAAATGACCACGCTCACAGGCCTGAATGTGCTTCATGTAGCCCTTTTAAAGAGAAATGAGCCTCTCTTTCGTCTCCTTCTCAAACACGCTCCTCAGGAGTTGGTCATGCAAAAAGATCAAAATGGACTGTCTAGTCTCATGCTTTATGCCAAAAGAATCGCGGAAGCAAAAGCTGCTATTACCGAAATGCAGTCCCGTACCTCTCTTACAAATAAAGAAATATTGCTTTGCTTGGTCTCTTGTGCCCCCTATGTCATTCAAGCAGCCGCCTATGCAACAGGCCATGAGATTCCTCTTCCCCTTCTTCAGACATTGAGTCTGGCACTTTGTATGACTCAATATGCACAGACACAAGATGTTGCTGGAGTTCTTTTGAGCACTTGTTTGGAAACAGCTCCACTAGCCTCTCTCAATTCTCAGCTCGGTTACCTGCAGAGTTGGATCAAACCCATGATACAGACTCAAAGGACATTTTCTAGCATCATCGCTCCTCTGTCGAGCATGATGAAAGAGTATCAATGGTATAAGTATACACCTTCTCTTAACATGAAAACGGTCTCTGTACGGGCGCTCAATGCTGTATGCGGTTGCGCAAGAGCATGGAGTCCTCTACCTGCATTTTAGGGCATATTTTGCATTACTGTCTCTCTTGCAACCTGGTAAAGAACGCATGAATGAGCCATTGTAAGATCGACTCCTGATCTTTGACAGACCGGGAGTCGAGTAGGCATCATTTAGATACAGTGGCCAAACCATATCCTATCGTAAAGAGAGGATCGTTTATTCTTGGAAGCTCTTCTCCCGAAAAAACTGGATAATTCTGCAATTGATCCATATTTTTCAGCCAATCTACAGGCAATGTATTTGCCCCTGTCTCAGAATCTCCTGAACGAAACAGATACTGCCCAAAAATCGCATTTGTAAGCGCAGCTCCCCCCGCTGTTCCCGGCAGCCACGCCGCAATGAAGGCATCGCTTGTAGGCAGCGGTGCGCTCAGCTGTCCGTCCGGACTTGGCTCTGTCACCACCATTGGCCGTCCAGAAAAGAGCACTGTCACCAATGGAATGGCGCTATTTTTCCCTTTGACCAGGCGAATGACACCCTCTGCAAGCGTATCCCACTGTATAGCCAAAGTAGATATCTGCTGCGGCGCTGTATACGCATTGTAATGCAGGTTGTACAGACAGCCGTTCATAAAGTCGTTAGGATTATTCAGGCAGTAGCTGATATTGACATCTCCCATATATTCCGCATATGGACTCTCTGCCAATGTTGTAATAATCAGCGTATTTTCTTTTGACATATCATCTATTTGCTGCAACATAGAGATAAATTGCAGACTTTCCTTATGAATAATATCAGGGTCTGTATAGGAGCTATACTGGGGATAGAGAATCTGGATCTGCGGATACAGGCTCTTCAAATACTGAAGGCCATCAAGAATACTTGAGGCATGCGACTGCTCTTTGAGAGCGCCTTGCCAAAAGTCATTTCCCTCAAATCCTTGCCAACGCACTGACCAGCCGCCATTTTGCGCGCCAATATTGTTAAAGTCTTGAAACAGCGTCAACTGGCGTGTTC
The DNA here is from genome assembly GCA_964406915.1 of uncultured bacterium. Classification (GTDB taxonomy): domain Bacteria; phylum Chlamydiota; class Chlamydiia; order Chlamydiales; family FEN-1388; genus CAYOTQ01. The sequence goes on along the minus strand of CAYOTQ010000128.1, from coordinate 2,335 downwards.
CCTGATCATCCGTTTGTACAGAGAGCATCCTCTGCCCAAGAAGAATCACATATTTTAATTCTTGCGGCTTGGCAGGAAGAATCTCGCGATCATTTTTCAACAACACAAGCGACTCTTCTGCCGCTTGCAGGGCGAGCTCATGAGCCTGCTTAAGCTCTCTTTCTGGAAACTCCGGCCTTTCATTGCTGACCCACACAGAGGTCTCTTGCTGCTTGTTGATGAGGCCCATGGCATATTTGACTGCCAAAATGCGCCGTACAGCATCATCAATACGACTCATAGGCACTTGCCCACTGAGGACCAAATTCTTGATAATAGTCTGAAATCCTTCGATTGACTGATGAGGACCAGCCGGAGAGATCATAAACATATCCATTCCACTCTCAATTGAGCGCTTGACAGCCTCTTCATAGGGCATATGATTTGGAGTTGTTGGAAGCCCTTGCAGCGCAGCTTTTGCCACAGCCTCATAGTCGGAGACTACAAAGCCATCGTAGAGAATTCCAGAGCCTTTTCCTTGCTTTAATATCTGGTTAAGAAATGGCTCGTTCACGCTCATTGGGACATCATTAATAGCGTTGTAGGCGCACATAATCGACCCTGAACTTGCCAGCAGCGGCCCGAGAATTTCTGGCAGACATGACTTCAAAAGTGCTGTATGAGGCAGCTGACTGCTGACATCTCCTTCATCTGCTCCTTGCGTGGTTCCTCCAAGGCCAAGAAAATGTTTGCCCGTAGCTAGAGCGCCGGTAAGCACTCTTTTGTTGGCGTCTACAAGCTGCAAGCCCCTGACATATTGCTGGCCATTTATCAGCACATCGCGGGGATTAATACCCATTGTTTCGTATGTACGTCCCCATTGATAGTTAAAGGCAAGATTAGTTGTAGGAGCAAAGATCCAGTTACAGCCACTTTTGAGGGTCTCTTTGGCAGTCAAATATGCACAGTCAAATAGAAGCTGAGGGTTATGAGCGGCAGCAAGACCGATATTGTGAGGAAAAAGAATCGAGCCAAGAACATGCTGATTGCCATGCACAGCATCTGTTCCTAGCAAGATCGGAATGTTTACTGTCTGAGGCTGTCCACTCTCATTCCAGGATATGGGAACCATCTGAGCATTTAGCACCGCTGTCAGCTGCTGATAATTTTCCATTGTGGCATTGGCAAAATTTGCAGCTGAAAAGAGACTGCTGGATACTGCCCCTTTTCCGTCTGGGGCTTCGCTGGCTGCATTAAATACCGCACCAAGATGGTAGGTGGTGATCAAGGAAGGCGCAAACACACCATCGGATGTAAAGAGCATTTGAATAGGCACTACTGTCATATGGCCTATCTTTTGCTCTAAGGTCATGTGCTGTACAATCTCATCAACTACTGGCCAATACTGCGAATAGCAGATCTCTTCAGAAAATCCTTGCATCGGCATGGAGCAACAGACCCAAGCCGCAAGTATATAGGAAATACTCACACGTAAATACCGTCTCATAGCAACTCCTTACATAGTTCAGTCTCTTCCAAATCGAAATAGACCGTTGCTACCTTACTACAAGAGGGATTAATGTGTGGGCATGATTTGCTTGATTTCTGTAGACTCTGGCACGCTCCATCGCTTTTCATAAAAGAGAATCATGAAAGCGCTCAGGGCCACAATAATTCCTACGGTAATAGAGAGCGGATAAATGGTCGCATTATAAAAGAAACTGACCGTCCCAACAATTGCCGCTGTGATGAGCAATCGAGCGCTCGTCTGCAAGCTCGCTGCAACCCCTGTGCTTTCTGATAAAAGCTGCATCGCTTCAGGAAAATAAAGTCCATTCAACCAGTTGAAGCCTACAGCAAAGATGACCATGCAAAGCGTAAACATTTCAGGATTTTGCGCCGTGATCATACTTGCAACTACAAAACTCCCTCCACCTATAAGGATACATGCAAGTCCATACATTTTTATCTTATAGGCGCCAAACCTCTTTAAAGCAGGAGTAAAGGCAAAATTTGCCCCAATCCAGACAGCAAGCAAGGTAGCTTGATAGAGAGGAAAGAGCGTCTTACTGACTCCAAATTCCAGTACAAACAAGACAGCCGTTCCTGAAAGAAAGGCCATGTAGACTGAAAAGAGAAGGCTCAACACTATCGTCAAAATCCAAAACGGCAGATGCGTACATGCTCGTACAAACTCACGAGCAATTTTTACCTTATCAAGAGATGTGCGCTTCTCTTTCATAAGTGTCTCTTCAAAGAAAAAGAGACAGATAACAAAGCTAATGCAAACAAAGAAAGCAATTGCCAAAAAGTTTGAACGAAATCCATAAACGCAATTGAGATAGCCGCCTAGCAA
>CAYOTQ010000127.1:0-5499 GCA_964406915.1 uncultured bacterium | reverse complement strand
AAGTATTTTGGAATAACCAGCGATCTCTTCGGCCAGCGCCTCTACATCTCCTGGGATATTCCTCCAAAGACCTTTTATGTAAGCCCTGTGAAACTTCATATCCAGGTAAGACTCAAAAACAATGAGCTTCTAGAGCGAAATATCTTGCTCACACGCGAATATGGAACCTACTGCTTTCCCATTGTTGGAGAGAATTTCAGCAAAAAAGGAGGCCTTCTCAGCTACCTAATCCAGCTGCAAAGCGATACTGCCACCATCGCCTCCTGCCAGCATAAATTTTGGGTAGAAGGAGTGACGGTCTCAGATAAAAACTAAGCTACCCTCTTTTTTGCGCTCTACCCACATCCCGCAGACAAATAACAAACTGAGGGCAAGGACAACGAGACTACAGGCGATATCTGCCCTGACAGAGATGTCAAGCCACGTTGGCGCATGAGTCACTAACGTAAGAAGATTGGCTGTAAAACCATCTGCAAAAGCAAAAAGCCATGAGGCAACAGGTGGCAACCACAAAAAGAGCATGGCTACACACACAATACTGACAGCGATACTGACAGCAAAAGGAAAAAAGCAGTTGTAGACGATTCCCATCAAAGGAAAGCTATGAAATGCCAAAAGAGACATCGGAAGCATCGCCAGAGATACTGCCATGACAAGAGCAAGCGCAGATGATAAAAACGCCCCAAGCACGACTATCATCTGCTCAAAAAACCCATACCCCAACACCTCTTGCAACTCATGCCGGACAAAGATCTTTCTGGTCAGCTGCTGACAGAAAGGGTACAGAAGTAAAATGGCACCTGTTGCCAAAAAGCTTAACTGAAAGCTGAGAGAAATTGCCCATGCGGGCTCTAGAACAAGCACCACAATAAGGCTAATACCTAGCACATTCAGTCCATTACTCTTGCTGCCCAAAAATTGGGCCAGCAACATCATACACACCGCACACCATGACCGCAATACTGAAGCAAAGAGGCCCACGAAGCACAAGTATGCTGTGGTAATACACCCGAGGGCAATGAGCATCAGTCTCCATGGCAGTACAAGACGAAGCAAAAACGTGCAGAGTGTCGCCAGCATACTAAAATGAAACCCCGAGACTACAAGCAGATGCTGCAAGCCACAGCGTCTCAGATCAGAGGCTAAAGAAGCCTCCTGCATCTGTCCAATAAACACACCCTCTAAAAAAGCTCTTGCTTCTCCAGGAGGCATATACTTGGCAAATAGCTGCTTCATAAAAGCCTTAGCCCTGAGGCGCCACTCTACAAGCGAAAAAACAGGACTCAACGGCTCCCAAGTACTGCCAGCAATTGGTTTTACTATCCAAGTGCCGTTATATTCACGTAATGTGACCTTCACACGATAGCGAAAATTAGCTACAGGACGATCAGCAATAGCATGACAAGTCCAGATAGCAGGAATATTGCATGCATAAAACGGCTCGCTCTCCCCTGCAAAAGAGGAAATAGACAATCGGATGCGATAAAAAGACTTTCCATACTTATTTGCAGGACAGATATCTGTAATAGTGCCAACCATCTCCCCTTGAACAGGAGTCGAACTTGCAGGAGGAAATTGCACATGAGTCGTGCAATAAAAATAGGCCATACAGCCGCAAACAAAGCCTAAAAAGAGCCTTTTCTTGAGTCTTGAATATCCCGGCAAAACAGACGGAAACAGTAAGAGCCCACAAGGAATAATAAATAGACAATCAAAGCTGATGGCAGATACAGAGCCCAAATACCAACAGAGGCCATAGAACAGTGCTGGATGTTTCGTCCAAAACTGGTCGCATAGCCTCTGTAGACTCTGAAAATAGAGCATTTATGGACTCAAAGGTTCCATATCCTTTTTATCTTGTGCGCTATCGTGCGGAAGAAAGAGGCTATTTTCGACTTTTGATTCTTGTTCGAAAGAGAGCGAGTTGGGTGATCCTTCTTCGAGGGACTCTCGAAAAGATTCTTGAAAGGGCGCCTGAAAGGGCTCTTGGGACACCTCCGGATCCCCGCTCGCCTGCTCGTCTCGGTCAAGAAACTCACTACCTCGTAGCTGTGCCAGCAATGCATCGTCGTCCTCTTCAGAGGTCTCTTTTTCTTCTCGGAAGAACAAGGCTCCCTTATATGCATCTTTTAGGCGAGGTAAATCATCTCTGATCAATGTGGTCGGAGGAGGCAAAATCGCAGAAAGAAGCGGTGTTGTCGTAAGCAGTTTCTCATCAGAAACCTCTTCTTTTCCACCTTCGCTGTCAGCGCTGCTTGCCATTTTTTCTTCTGTTTGGCCAGCTCCTGCTTCATCTCGGGCTTGACCTCTTCGTTTACGAAATGATCGTCTACGATCACGCCTGCGATCACCTCGAGGCGCTTCAGCCACTGCTGGGGCAACATCGGGAGAAGTTGCTTCAACACTCTCTTTCTTTTCTACTTCTACTTTCTGTTTAGAAGATTCCCGAGGCGCTCTTTCCTGCACAACTTTTTCTGGCTGGGCACTCTTCTCTTGGATAGGAGTCTTCAGGACCATGCGGGTTTCACGCACTTCTAGTACTTCATAGTCGCTTGCCGGAACAATAAATGGCTTTGGGCGTTCAACACAGCGAAAAAAAAGAGCACTTCCAAAAGAAATGACTTCTAGCGCCTCAACAAAATGCTCTTCTTGATATGTGTTTTTACTGCTACGGACAACAAGTCTATACCCTTCTCGTGGGGTGATAACAGTTTCAATAATTGGTTCTCGTGTAAAGTCCACTGATCTTTTCCTCGTGTGTGGGATGTGTCACGTATATCCATTATGTCCTAAAAATGGATTTGGTTAAAGGGCGTTTTTACCCGTTTTGACCATATACGCAAGAAGATCCACTACACGCTGATAATACCCCATTTCATTGTCATACCAGGCAATTAACTTATAAAAAGTAGGATTTAATGCAATGCCAGCACCAACATCAAAAATTGCAGAGTACTTACTTCCAATAAAATCAGAAGAAACGACTTCTTCATCTGTGACAGATAAAATTCCTTTCATAGGTCCTGCTGCTGCTTTTTTCATTGCAGCACAAATCTCTTCGTAAGAAGTTGAACGACTCAGCCTTACTGTAAGATCAACGCATGAGACATCTGCCACAGGCACACGAAATGCCATGCCTGTTAACTTGCCTTTTAATTCTGGGATACAGAGCGTCACTGCTTTTGCAGCTCCTGTAGATGCTGGGATAATATTTTGACCCGCTCCCCTGCCCCCTCTCCAGTCTTTTTTGGAAGGTCCATCGACTGTTGGCTGTGTGGCTGTCAGAGCATGAACCGTTGTCATCAGCCCTTCTTCAATACCAAACGCATCGAGCAGCACTTTACATACCGGTGCTAAGCAATTGGTGGTACAGGAAGCATTAGATACGATGGTATCTTTTTTAGGGTTGTAGGCTTGCTCATTGACCCCCATGACTATGGTGGGGATATCACCTTTTGCAGGAGCAGTGATGATGACTTTAGAGGCTCCTGCTTGCAGGTGTTTTTGCGCCTCTTCATAAGAGGTAAACAGCCCTGTAGATTCAATGACATACTCACAGCCAAGAGATTTCCAAGGCAAAAGAGCAGGATCTCTCTGCGTGCAAACCTGGATTTTTTTCCCGTTGACTATCAGGGCATTCTCTTCTGCTTTTACCTCTCCCTTAAAACGTCCGTGTACCGAATCATAAGACAAAAGGTAGGCCAAATTATCACTTGGCACGATATCATTAATCGCCACTACCTCAAATTCGGGGGATTGCAGCAAACATCGAAGAACTAAACGGCCGATGCGGCCAAACCCATTAATCGCTACTTTTGTTGTCATTGGTGTCTCCAGTATACATTTTTGCCCTCATTACTACAGGATCGAGACACAAAAGGCAATAGAAATTTTAGCAAGGCGATTTCGTTGTGTTTATGTGGCTAGACATGTATCTTTGGAAAATCTCTCTTAAACTTCAACAAGGAAAACTATGACGAATAATATTTCCACAATTCTCCCCCCCAATGCAAGTATTCGTGATTATTGTCAATTTATCCGTCGTATTGAACCAAAACAGTTAGACGCCATTCGAAACAATGGGACAGGTTTAGATACTCCTGATCTTGAAGAATCTCTAAAAAATGGTGAATACAAACCTGTATTGAACGCTATTTGGAGTGCGCGTGATCGTGTCCGCTGCCTGAAATGGCTCAGGGAACACGAATCTCAACTTCACGCGCCTTTACTCTGTGAGCAAGCTATTGAAGAATTCCTTGCAGACCCAGCGCTTGGTACCGTTCTCTTACAATCAATACCACGACTACGAGCAGCACAATTTCGTGAAATGCAAGATGGCAAGTGTATTAAGAATACCTCTAACCATGTAATGGGATTGATAAGCACCTACTGGGTTGTCCTACGAGAAGCCGTACAAACTGAAATAAATCAAGACTTGGATGATTTCCACATACGCAATGACGGAGAAATACAAGCTGCAAGCATGTATAAAATTCGAATAGCAGCAAAGCAAAGTCTATATACTGCACTTCCACATCCTAAGTGGGCATTACAGAATACACCCGTGGGAGTTGCCAAAAATCCACACCAGCAGCACTCGATACAGATCCCGATCATGCAGCACTTGATACAGATCCCGGTGGTGAACGTGTTTTCACCACAAGAGCTGCAGCCAGACATCTCTCATAAACAGATAAGAGATCTAGTAGCAACGCGCACACTTGAAGTTTTAACACATACAGCCAATCCAGAATTTGGGGACGTACGTGAAGCAATCTCGAATTTACAAATTCAGTAGAGTGTGAAATTGCTCTTTGCTCCTTTCGTTGTTGGCCCCTTTCATTGAATGTTGTGCAAAATTTTCAATGTAAAGGAGCAAAGAGCTATATTGATAGCAGATTGGACAACGGTCGTCGAAGACGGTTGCTGAACACAAAACAATATTAACCTGAGTTCTGGGTTTTTCTTTTTGATATCCTGCCGCCGAAGGCGATCCTGTCTATCCTGTTTTATTAAATTTTGATTTACAATCTTCGCTCTCAGGTCTTAGCACGCAAACTCAGCAGCCATTTCACTACACATTCTGCCTGTACATACAGATCAACCATGAAATCTCCTCGCGAGAGGTTTTCGATTTTCTTCTGTTCTCTGAGGCAAGCAGGACAATCTACATAAGCTTGTGAAGGGCAACATTTTGAGTGAAACATATGCTCGCAGGCAATTAATACTACCTTTGTTGGTTCAATATACGGCTTCAGACAACCATCACAAAGTATTTCTTGAGCTTTACTTGAGCTAGGGGTTGATGGGACTGTCATAAATTATCCTTAAAAAATTATGGGAGTTTTTAATAAAAAAAAAGCAAGCTACACAAAAACTGCGTAGCTTGCTTTTTACACTATCACTTATAATGAAAAATTACTGATCAAGATACTGAATCAAGCATTTCTGGGTGTTGTCTCCCACACGTCGCTCTGACATCTTGATAATTCGTGTATA
>CAYOTQ010000126.1:0-5511 GCA_964406915.1 uncultured bacterium | reverse complement strand
GGTCGAAGATGGGATTTCACTCCTTGTCTAAAGCAGCAAGGAGTTGTTATTTTCCCTCATACTTATTTACATGTGTGCGGCGCGCATACCGCGGCTTGTGTTCATGCAGCCCTAGACTCTGGCGCTGATACTGTTCTCGCCATTGGGGTTCTTCATTCTTTGACTGATGAAATGTTAGAGGCAAGAAAAAAAGAAAGAGAGCAAAGAGACGTCTCTCATGCAGTCTTTAGGGGCATTCATGGTCCTGATCTCTCTACGGACAACTATTGGCAGGCAGAATATTCTCTGCTCAATTTTGAGTTCTTATGGCAAGAAGAGGTCAAACGGCGGTCTCTTCGGCATCCCCCAAAGCTTATTTTACGATATCCCTACCTGACGAATCGCAAACCTGAACTTCTTAAAGGCATTATAGAGCTTCAAGAAATAGCAAAAAGTGCTGTCATTGTAGCAACGGCAGATTTTTGTCATCATGGTGTGGCATATGGAGATGCAGAGCAGATGGCTGTGCCCTTCGGTCCTGCAGCCCATCAGTTTGCCAGAAAAAATATCGAGAAACACCTGCAGGTACTAGAGACAGGCGATTATAACGCCTACTACCAGCACTGCTACAGCATCCGCAGTGACGCTTATGATGTGGGGACCGTGATTCGTTATTTGAGAGGGCCTCTTTCCTGGAAGATTCATGATTTAGTCATTGGCGATACTTCAGCTCTCTTTGAAGGACATCCAACTCCAAGTTGGGTTGCAGCTTCCCTTGTCAGCCTTGAGAAAAAAAATGTACAAGATGGGCATTGAACACTTCTGGTGCATCAAGAGGGCAGGCATGTCCTGATTTTTCAATAATTGCGAGCCTTGCATGAGGAAGTTGCTGCACGAGCTTTTCAGCTTCTTCAGGAGGTGTAATATGATCATCACTGCCCACGACTACAAGAACTGGGCAACGAATATGTGACACTCGAGAAGAAAGATCAAAATCAAGTATTTCAGCGAAAATTTTTGAATATATGGACTTCTTGTTTGAAGCAATCCGTTTTGTGCATACTTTGCAAAGTGCCTGTTGTGATGGATGAGGGAAGAGGGCTCGTGCTACAATTCGTGCAGTTACACTCATAGGCAAAAGGCGCTGAAGCCATTTACGAAACAGCAGGCGATAGCGCCCAAGGTTGTGCATGCGGCAAGTCACTCCTACAAGAGTGACACTTCGTACCAATTGCGGATAATCACATGCGAGCTGCAAGGCCACAAAGCTGCCTAGCGAAAGACCAACAACATGGACGGGCGGCAAGTTGAGATGCGTGAGTAAATTGGCTATATCGCGAGCGAATAATTCAAGACTGTAGCCGGCTGGCGGCTTACTCGACTCTCCATGTCCTCGCATATCGCAGGTAATTACTTGATAGTCCTTAAGAGCTGGCACTTGAAACATCCAATCAGCGCCGGAAGAGCCAAGTCCATGGAGAAGAAGTACGGCAGATCCCTCTCCTCTTACTTCATATGAAATTGTAATATTATCAAAATTAACTTTTGTCATTTTTTGTCGAATATAGTAAAATATTGTCTTTGTAATAATGAGGTAATAATGAAAATCGTCCTTTTTTTAATTCTTGTCTGTTGTGCATCAAGTTGTGCCACCATTGTTCATGGAAAAAGCCAGCAAGTCGCTGTTGTTACTGAACCGCCCGGAGCTACAGTCATCGTTGATGGCTCTGAAGTTGGCGCGACACCGTTGACTCTTACGCTTGAAAGAAAAAATGATCATACCGTCTATCTTTCAAAAAATGGCTATCAAGCCACCTTGGCAACACTTGAACGCTCAGTCTCTGGTCTTGCGGCATTCTATCTCTTGCCTGGTGGACTTCTCAGTTTGGGTATTGACAGTGCCCATGGTTCTTTGTATAACCTTCCTCCCAAAGTGGACGTGACTTTAGAGCCCATATTTACCCCACGCGCACTGCTGGCATTTCATGTTAACCAACTGAAGGCTTTGAATCAAAAGCTCTTTCGTAAAAGATCCTTATAACTTTGCTTGAAAGGGAATGCGTGTCTCAGGCTCTAATTCAAAAAGAGAAGAGACTGGATGCGCGTGCCATGCATGATAGGCAAGACCTGCAATCATAGCTGCATTGTCTAAGCAGAGGCTATTTTCCGGCCAAAAGCAGGCAGTATCTAGATGCTTGGCAAATAGCGCGCGCAAGGTTTCATTTCGCGTCACTCCGCCGCCAAGGTAGAGTGCTTTACTTTTGTATTGTGAAAGAGCGATCTTGGTTTTATGGAGAACATCCTCAAAGACCGCTCGTTGAAACGAAGCTGCGATATCACAAATATCTGCTTCTGTCAGAGACATTTCTCGTACGGTATATAAGACAGCTGTTTTAATGCCGCTAAAGGAAAAGTGAAGAGGATATCCTTTCACATGACCTGACCTGAAGGGGAAGCGGCCCGGATCTCCTTTCTTGGCTAAGGCTTCTATTATGGGCCCTCCTGGATAGCCAAGTCCCAAAATTTTTGCCACTTTGTCAAATGCTTCGCCAATAGCGTCGTCAACAGTCTCTCCAATCAGCCAGTAGCTGCCGATAGCTTGCATATCGACAATGCTAGTATGCCCTCCGGAAAGGACGATGCCGAGGGCTGGAAGATGTGGGGGCGGCACGTGGGACATGACGGCAGCATAGAGATGCGCTTCAATATGGTTAATGCCAATAAGAGGTTTTTTGAGCGCCCAAGCAAGAGATTTTCCAAAGTTCATGCCTATGAGCAGTGCGCCAATTAAACCAGGGCCTTTGGCAACAGAGATAAGGTCGATCTCTTCTAAAGAAATATTAGCTTCAGCTACTGCTTGCATGAGCACTTGTGAGATAATGTCGATATGCTGCCTGCAGGCAAGTTCGGGTACAACCCCACCAAAGGCATCATGAATGGCAGCTTGCGAAGAAATGACGAGCGAGAGGATTTCATAGCCATCTCGTACAAGAGCACATGAGGTTTCATCGCAGGTAGTTTCAATTCCTAAAACGAGCATAGTTAGACGATATTGCTGGCGGCTTGTCGATCACAAATAAAAAGAGCAGGCGATTTGTCGGTCCCCACGCGGTGGATCGGCAATCTGCTCGTATTTTTTTCACATGCTTGCTGAATGATTGCGGCTTTTGATGCACCAATAGCCAGAACAACGATAAGACGCGCGTTGTTGATACAAGAAAATGTCAGGGTCATTCTCCAGCTCTTTTTTTCAGGAACATAGTTGGCTGCAACAAGCGCTCTTTGTTCTGTAAGAGCAGCAGTATCTGGAAATAGGGAAGCTGTATGTCCATCTTCGCCAATGCCCAAATAGACAAGATCAAACCTGCCTTCAGGGCAGTGTTGTTTAATCAGCTGTTCGTAGTCCCGGGCTGCTTGCGGCAAATCTTCTCTTTCTGCATGCATGGGATATGCTTTAGCTAGACTGAAAGGCTCTTTATTGAAATAGTGCATGCACATGCCAAAATTGCTGTCAGGATGGCTGGCGCTCACTGCTCTTTCATCGCTGACAAACAGCTTCACTCGGCTCCAGTCGAGAAAGTGCGCTTCTGGTAGGGAAGTAAGGTGGTTATAAAATTGCTTTGGCGTGCTGCCGCCGGAAAGGGCAACAGCAAAACAGCCTCTGAGTGCAATTGCCTCTTTTGCCTTTGTGAGAAATTGCTGAGAGCAAAACGCGCGCGTTTCTTCATCGCTATTTCCCACAAGGAGTTCTCGTCTGGAGTCAATAGTTACAGCGTGCATTTTGCCCAGGCTGGATGATTGAACGTTTGGATCATATTCAGATAATGCTCACTTGGCGCTTGATAGAATATTTCACAGACCAGAGCTGTTCCTGTTTGAAAGTTTGGCAGCAGCAGAGTATAGGGCATTTCACATCGCTCGCGATTTGAAGCATGAACAGTGACATGAGAAGCCGCCGCGTCAGTAGAAATTAGGGAGTGGGCATCATTATACGTCATAATTTCTACAGAAAAGAGAGCTCCAATTTCAAGCAGCTGTGTATCTTTTGGCACTAAAGTGAGTGTGATAGGCCCTTGGGTAGAGTGATAGGAGATGCGCCAGATGCCTTCTTCTTTTTCAACGCCCACAAAGTTCCAGTTGAGTTGGGCGGCAAGCCAGGCTTGAAAGTAGAGGCTTTGCAGTTCCATGCCGGGTTGCGGCTGTGTGATAGGACAGGAAAATGAGATTTGGATCATTTTACTTTGGCGCAGAAGATCGACTTTCTGTGCGTCGTTGAAGACACGTGCAAATATCTCTCTCCACGCTTTAGTACGAGCCCAATTGACATCTATGTAATTATATCGAAACTCTTCACGAAGTCGTTGCAACATGCGCTCACTAAATCGTTGCAGATTTTCGATTGACTTTGCATCAAAAATGACGCGGTCAGCATACCGCTCCAGCTGAGGCAGCACTACCTGATCTTGAGTTGGGTCATAGCCAAGCACAAGATAGACAGGCAGATCAGGCATAATATCTGGAAGCACCAAAAAGGGTACTTTACTCAGTGATCCCATCGAAGATTCAATGCTAATTTGATCAAAGCAGACGCGGTTGGCACCGGTGCCTACTGCCTGTACACTTCGTGTGTAGTTGAAAAGGTCTACAGGATTTGCAGGATCTGCATGAACGAGGATAATACGGCAGGGAAACTTTTCTGTCACAACACGCATGAATTCTTGGCAATGCTTGAATCCTTGAACAGAATTAGAAACCAAGATGAGGTTGAAAAGAGAGGCTTTCATCAGGTTTTGCCCTTCGGCAACCACAGGAAGCGTTTCTGCGAATTCTTCGTCTTCAAAACCGCGTGTCATCATAAAAATCGCCAGTGTCTATTGGTTTTTAGCAGCATTTGATCGGCCGCTTGTGGACCCCATGTCCCTGCAGCGTAATTGGGAAAGTCCGAAGGTCTTGCCTCTTGCCAGCGCTCAAGAATAGGGGTAAGCAGCTTCCATGAGGTGAGAACTTCATCTTCGCGTGCAAATAGTGTAGAATCACCCAAAATACAGTCGATGAGTAGACGTTCATACGCCTCCGGGGGGGCTGCACCAAAATAAGAGCCGTAACGAAAGTCCATTTTTACTGGCTGGATATGGTTAACCATTCCTGGTACTTTAGAGTTAACGCGTAGGGAGATGCCCTCATCTGGCTGGATACGTATAACAAGTACATTGGCATCACCTTTAGAGCTCGTTTTGCCAAAGAGCATGCCTGGGGCATTTTTGAAAAAGACAGCAATTTCTGTCCCCTTTTTTGGCAGACGCTTTCCTGCGCGTAAATAAAAAGGCACACCTGACCAGCGCCAGTTGTCAATATTCAGCTGAAGCGCCACATACGACTCTATTTGCGAATTTTCGCTCACATTGTCCTCTTGGCGGTAGCCTTTTACGGGCTCTCCCTTGATAAATCCTGCTCCATACTGGCCTCTGATCGCATATTGATCCAGTTGCTGCATAGGGATTGGACGAATGGATTGTAAAACCTTTACCTTTT
>CAYOTQ010000125.1:2715-5538 GCA_964406915.1 uncultured bacterium | reverse complement strand
AGGACGTTGATCCATGAGCTCTTTTGTGATGTTCTAAAAAGAGAGAGTGATCTCTACTTTGCGTCTGATAGGCTTTGGCATGGGAGAGTTTTGCGCCTCTTGTACCAACGTAGTCCAAAATGTTACTGATTCGTAAGACCATTGGTCGGCATCCTTAAGGAGTGCGGCTAGTATAGCGAAAATTTTTTCTGGAGAGGGCGTCCACTTTTCTGGATTTTTTATAAATTCAACATACTTTGTAAGTAGATTGTCAATCGTTTCCGAAATGGTTTCTGCCTCTACCGCAGGCTGTTTTTCCATCAATTTTTTCGCGACTTCAAGAAAGTGAAGAGTGACATCCAGGGCTCTTTCGGTCTTAAGTGGCACTTTTCCTTGGTAGGCGATTTGAGTAGTACGTGTTCTTTGTATCGATTGATCGATGGCTGCTTTGGACCAACATTTTTTATCGATAAGAGTGGCAAAAAGTGTTTCCGGAGTGTGTGTTTGAGAAATGTCTAGAGATAGTATGTTGGTATGTTTTAAGTCATAAACTGAATTATTCATTAATTATCCAAAGTTATGTTATTTGTTCTATAACTTATACACTTTTTTGGATAATTTTGCGATTCTTAAAAGAAGAGAGCCTGACAGGCTCTCTTCTTTTTACTCATTTATTAAATGAGTTATCAATTATGGGTTTTGATATGTTGTGACTAAGCCAAACATTCCCCAACTATTGATGTAGTATCGGAGGATATCACCAGGAGCCAGGAAATAGCCGGTCTTGTTGTTCACATCCTGGAACGTATCAGGACCGCTGAAGCTATTATTCTGCGGTGGATTTGTAGGGGCAGACTTTAAGAGATAGGCAAGACCAGTCTGTACCATCCCTGTCTGTCCAGTGATAATTTGCGTTGGGTTAAGGCTGCAAAATATGAGCGGAATACCTGAAGATACGGGACTTGTATAGTTCACCGCGGCAGTTCCATCATAATTGTAGCTTGCGAAAATTTTTCTTGCTGCGTTGAATTCGTTTTGATAAAACGTCTTCAATTGGTTCAAGTAGGTCTGAGCGCGTGGCTCTGTCTGTTGTGAGATTTTCACATCCATAAAAATGCGCCATGGCAATCTAAATGCATCCCAGCTGCAGATCATGACAGTAGGATCGGCAATACTATCGCCGTTGTAGTACACAACTCCGGAATCATCCACAAATGCCCAGTCTGGAAGCATTCCAACGCCTGTAGTGGCGATGTTGGAAGCGGGATCCGTCATGGATAGGGAACCTGCACCGATGATATAGTAGCAGCCATCGATCAGTTTTTGCCAGCGGCTATCTGGCACATAGGTATTGAAATGACGATACCAACCAGGGCAAAAATAGGAAGGATTAATATGAATCCCTTGATGTCCGTAAATATTGTCTGGACCCCAGTTGCCCGGCTTTAGAAACAGATAGTTTGGCAAATTGGCTGGTTGGTAGACCTCTTTAGCTAAAATATCGTTGATAACGGCAGTAGCTTTTGTCAGATAGTTCTGCTGGCCCCATTTTTCATATGCCAGTAGAAGCGCCCTTGCGTAATCTTCATCCGCATCACTAGCGGCATCCCAGTCGTTGCCCTGAATGCCTCCTGTCGTCGTCCAGTGCCATGCCAATAGGTTGTCGGGTCCGCCGTATGGGGCAGAGCCTGGAAGCAGACGAGATAAGTTGGCTTCTGTCCAAGTGAAGCATTTATCAAAAGTCGCCTTATCGCTCTGGCTCACCGCAAGCAACATAGCATAGGCCTGTCCTTCAGACACAGTGTCGTTGCTATTTTCTACTCGCTTCACACGCCCTGTAGAAAGGATAAAGTTTGATTTGTATGTCGTCCAACCTTTGGTCATGTAATCCTGAATTTTGGTTCTGGTGTATGGCGGAGGGGGGACGGGGGTAAGAGATGCTGCGTCACAGACGGATGAAAAGAGCATCATAGAGGTAAAGAGACTGCAGAGAGACTCTCTTAATTGAAAAAACTTCATAAATGTGCCTCCTTGTTTTCTAGGCGCCATCATACATAGTGATAAAAAATTTAGAAGACAAGAAAAAAAAGAGGAAAGAAATGAAAAAAAAACAGAATGCTATGAAAAAAATTCTTGCTAAAATAGCAGTATAGGAGTATCCTTGGACGCATCCATCCGTAATGGATGGTCATATTAAAGAGGTTTTTATGTGTGTCGATCAGTATGGCCGCTATCGGTCTTGTAGTATTTCTCTCAATCCCTCGTCCTTTTCTTCGTTTGTTGCTTCCCTCCTGTCATTCCTGTCGTATAAACGACTGTCTAAGTAAATAAATTTCTTTTTCTTTTAGTTTTTTTCCATTCAGCAATCACAAGATGCCTGATGCTTCTTGTTGATGTCTCTTGTGCTTCTGATGGCAAGTTAATTTTTTAATTATTGTAGGTGTATCATGAGCACAGAGGTGCTTTGTTCAGGGATGCAATGTCTTTCCCTTACCAAAAATAGACAAGAAAATATTTCATTATGTGCTTCGTTCTTTGGAGGCAAGCTCAAAGCTCCCATCAAGAATATTGAGGAGCGAAACAAGAATTATCAGACTCTCCGCGTGATCTATATGATCGCTGTGCAAGCAGTAGAGAAGTTTTGTGACAAAAAACTCGAATGTTTTGACCCGCTTGTCTCGGACTGCGCCTGTCAGATGCGTGCTTTGTATATTGCAGAATATGCGACAGACGTATTTCAGCAGGATAATTTCCAGCCGTTGCAGCAAATTCAAAAACAAATGCTTAAAAAAATTGCCATTCTCGATACAGCGTTGCAAAACCCTCCAAAGAACTTTCGCAAAA
>CAYOTQ010000125.1:0-2705 GCA_964406915.1 uncultured bacterium | reverse complement strand
CGCAGTTTGGCGATCTTATCAAAAGCTCAGATCTGGACCTTGCAGTCGCACAAGCAGAAGTGGTGCTTTTTCAGAGCTATTTCCTTACACTCACAAAAGGAGTTGTGCCCGATGCTACGCAGTGCAAGGCATGCAATGCTACAGTAGGGTCAACTCATGAGGAGACAAGTGCTGCAAATATTGTGAGTTTTGACACGCGTCTTTCCACAAAATTTATTGAACAGATCATCAAAGAGGTCAAAATTCAGCTTGCATATATCTCTGTTGAGTATATTCGTAAGGAAGCTGCACAGATAAGCGCTCTTTGTGCAAAGATGGTCGGGCCTGAGAATGAATGTGTGATAGCCATGAGGCCCGAAGTGCCTTGTGCCTATAGCTTGAGCATCGCGATAAAGCGAGCGATTGCGAAAGGCATTCCTGTTCTTGTAAAAGTACAAAAGGCAAGCCACGCTCTTGAAGACCAAGTACCGGTTTATGATGTAGAAAAACTGTATGGAGCAGAGACGGAGACGCTCTTGGCCCAGATGCCTCTTGTGGTCATAGAGGCAAGACGAGCTAGCTGTGCTATCAACCCTCCGGAGACGGTTGAGAAATATCTCGCAAGGCTTTCTCAATTTACACTTGATGAGCTCGTAGACATGAATGCAGCGCAGCATCGTCAGTACACAGACCCATCTGTGCAAATTCCACTTTTTGCAAATGGCATCACTGATGAGGCAATTGCAAGTGAACAGCGGCGAGTGATCGGCTTGCAAAAGCGCGCTCAAGAGACGGGATGTTCTTTTGATAACCAGACGCTACTTCTCATGAGCCATGTGTTCGTTGGAACGTATGCTTCCCAGCATATTTCTTCTGCAGGAGCTGTTGTATGAGATGGTGGACGCTTGCCAACGTACAAATCGGGGGGGCAATTTGCCTTCCCGTGATCTTAGTCGGCTTTGAGCTTGCGCGTCTGTATGGCTTTTCTGCAAGTATAGGAGGAATTGTGATTGGCAACGGCCTGCTTGCCTGTTTAGCCACGCTTTGCTCAGAGATGACATGGACCAATAAACTCACAACAGCAGAAAATGCTGGCCTCTATTTCGGGCCCTGGGGCAAGAGAGTAGTGGCTGTTATTCTGTCCATAAGCATGTGCAGCTGGTTTGCGGTACAAACTCAGGTGGTTGCTGAAGATATTGGAGCACTTCCTATCGATAGGCTTCGATTTGTTCTTGCTGCATTTTTTGCAGGCACGCTGCTCTTTGGCTTCAAAGGAATTACAAGGCTTGCCGATCTTGCCTTGCCGATGATGGTAACGACTCTTGCGATTGTTTTGGTTTCGGCCTATTGGAATCAAGCAAGCAGTATACACTTTGATATTTGGCAAAGTGTGAATCTACATGCAATCTCTTTAGTCATGGCTGTTGCCATAGGTGTATGTCTCGATATGCCTACGTTCTTTCGAAATGCAGCGAGCAAAAAAGACAGTCATCTAGGGACGTGGGTGACATTTATAGTCGGCATTCCTCTTGTGGAGCTTTGCGGGGTGCTGCTTTATCAATGGAGCGGCTATGAATCGCTCATGCAGGCATTCAGGCAGCCTACGTTCATGTATTGGGAGTTCTGGATAACGATCTTTTTTTTCTTCGCTGCATGGACAACAAATACCTGCAATCTCTACTCTGCAGCTATGGGGCTTTCAGGTCTTATACCCCACTGGAAAGAAAAGAAGCTCTTTATCGTGACGGCAGTCTCTGCCTGCATCCTCACACAAATTGACTTTCTGTCCCACTTATCCCAAGTGCTCGATATTCTTGGTATTGTGCTGGCTGCTAGTTTTGGAACTATTGTATCGATCTATATAACGAAACGAGCACTGCCTGAATCTGGAAAAATGGCATCATTGCTGTTGGGTATTTGTGGCGGGCTATTTACCACATTTTTTGAGTTAAAACTGCCATTTGGCATCGCTGTTTTGGATAGTGCCTGCATTGCAGCAGTAGCGATATATAGTATTGGGAGGGGATATGTCTTGGTTGCTCGGTGAAAGTGCTTTGCATGAGGTGGCAATGGGGTGCGCTCTGCTTGGATCTGGAGGGGGAGGCGATATAGCTTACGACCTGCCATTTGCACAAGAGGCTATCAATCGCTACGGGCCTGTTTCTATTGTGTCGATAGATGACTTGCCAGATGAGGCGCTTATTGCTCCCATAGGGTTTATGGGAGCGCCTCTTGCTCCCGGCAAGGAAATCGCAGGGCAACAAGAGCTTGCTTTTCTCCTGAAGGCTGTAGAAAAGCACTTCTCGCGGCCTGTTTCTGCCTTAATCCCTTTAGAAATTGGAGGAGGAAATGGTCTTACCCCATTGGCACATGCCGGCCGCCTTCGCATTCCTGTGTTGGATGCAGACACTATAGGCCGTGCCTTTCCAATGCTGCAGATGACCTCATGCGCCCTTGCTGGGATTTCCACAGATCCCGCCTTTATTGCCGATACTAATGGCAATATTGTCTGCTTGCATGCCAAAGAAGCGCGGCATACAGAAACGATTGCACGAGCGATCACTGTCGCTTGCGGCTCTGTCACGGCATTAAGCACATACTTTATGACGGCGGCTCACGCACATAGAGCCCTGGTGCTGGGCTCTTATTCCCATGCACGCGCTATTGGACGCAGCTTTTTAGACCGCGGTTCAGTTGGGTCGGTGATAGCAGAAGGGGTGATTACC
>CAYOTQ010000124.1:0-5561 GCA_964406915.1 uncultured bacterium | reverse complement strand
AGGGAGGTGAGGTTGACGAGGGATGGGGGAGTGTTTTCTAGAGGGAGGGGCTCGTCATCAAAGAAGTCTTCGGCAGCAAGGGATGAAAAGAGAATAAAGAGGAGAAATAGGATGTTTTTCATAAAAGTCCTCATTGCCAAGGATTCTTTTGAGAGAAGGTAAGGGCAGGAGGGGGGTTTAGTAAAGCGAAAATAGGGTTATTTCTGGGAATGAGAGAAATAACAGGCCCATTTCCAAAAGGGGATAACATGAATTGACAAGTTCTTTACTTGCACTGTTTCTTCATGATCATCTGTAATGAGATGTGCTGTTTCACACCCTAACTCTTGCATCGCTGTCACCAGAGCTTGGATCTCTCTCTCTCTCGTTTCTGGTTGAGAAAGGTCCAGGCATACCTGATAGAGCGCAAGCTCGCCAGTCTCGCTCAGGGTGAAAAAATCGACTTCTTGCTTTGTTGTTTGGGTGTGGTAATAAAAAATTTGCTTATTAATCCTTCTTAGGGCACAAAATACAGCGTTTTCTAATCTTGCGGCATTGTCATATTCAGGCTTTATCGAGTAGGCCGTGATTATGCCAGGGTCTACGGCATATATTTTTTTTGGGTTTACCTGTTGCACTTGCTGCGAAAAGTGATAAATTGGCACACAAAAAAGCGCGTATGCTTCTTCAAAATACGAGAGATAGTCATAGAGACTGTTTTTCCCGATAGCCATCCCCAGCGATTTTATCCGATTGAAAAGCTTATTGACGCTGAGAGGGGCAGCAAGCTGTCGGAGTACATGTGTGAAAAAGAACTTCACTTGCTGTGTGTTTGTCAGTTTATGTCGGTCGACCACATCGCGAAAGACAACAGCATTCATATAGTCTTGCAAAAGAGCGCTATGCAACTCTTTAGATAAAAAAAGAGATTCCGGAAAGCCGCCCCAAAATTGGTAGTCTCGTGCAATTTTTCTTAATTCCGAAGCGCGTTTTGATGTAAGGGGTTTGGTTATATCCCATCCCTTAAACTGCGCATATTCTGGCAAATTACACGGAAATACTTCCTGAGCCCAGCCACGTCCTCGAAGCGTTGTCGCAATTTCAGAGCTGAGCATGTTGGCAGAGGATCCTGTCACATACAGCCGCATTTGTTCTTGATCAAGCAGTCGCCGTAAAAATTTTTCCCAGCCAGCTACGAGGTGGATTTCATCGAAAAAAAAGAATAGGTCGTCGTTTTTCGTCAAATCAGGATAGAGATCGAAGTAGGCATCCAGAATCGACTGAAAATCTTGAGAAGTAAATCCAGTAAATCTGTCATCTTCAAAATTCAGATACAAAATCTTTCTTTTGTCAAGCCCGTTGGCGAGGAGCTCATGCATTTTTTGATAGAAGATCCATGTTTTTCCTCCGCGCCTTACACCCATTAATACTTGGACTTTGCGAATATTAGGTGGGAAGGTCTCAAATTGTATCTGGCGAGCAGTAGGCTGAGGAATTTCCCATTCATGAAACTCCTTAATAAGCATCTGGATAATCTGTTTCATGTTTCTCTCCTAAAAAGATAAAAATAGCAGATAGTTTCTTTTTTGGAAAGAAACTATCTCGGCTGGTAGGCAGTAGCCTGTACTACTTGGCGGTTGTGAGGCCTTCATGTCTTATGCGGCTATCAGATGCCAGACACAATGTTGATTTAAAAAAGAATGAGACATATTGTCTCCCGCAACAAGTAGACCAATAGGTAAACAAGAGTATCTGTATGGCTCTTATTGGAGATGCATGGCTAGTGTTCTGTGCACTTGTTCTTATCAGCAAGGACCCAATAATGGCAGCTGAACGAGCAAAAAAAGGAGCGCTGTTCACCAAAAAAGTAGCAGCGCATATCCAGAGTAAGGGAACAAAAGAAGTGGCGGCATTTGGCGCCGTCTTGCACGCTCTGAATGGGATTGATTACTTCAAAAATCCCAAGAGACTGTTGAAAAGTATCAGGTTCTCATTCAAAACGAGATATGTACGAAACCTTTATAGAGCGATTACGCGAGATGGCAACTTGTTCTTCTATCGTTTTGTTGGCACAATTTCCAAGCAAGGTAAAGGTTTGCTTGAAAATTTTTATTCGTCATGGCATAAACCATGCCAGAACTGTGAACCCTGATAGAGTAAGCCTGGAGGCTCTTATACAATGGCCGCGACTACTTCCGAGATGTTTCTTTCCATTACTGATAAAGTCATAGCTGGCCAGCGGTTGACACAGGAAGATGGCCTTTTTTTAATGCAGACAGAACATCTTGAAAAGCTCCAGCACCTGGCAAACAAAGTCAGACAGCTGAGAGTCGGCGATGTTGTCTATCATGCTTCCACTCTTTACATCCACCCCACAAATCTCTGCGAGCTCTCCTGCCCCATGTGCTCGTTTTATGCCAAACCAGGATGGAAGAGCGCCTGGTTCATGACTCCCGAGCAGATAGAAGAAAAAGTGAGAGCTAATCTTGACAAGGAACTGACAGAAATTCACATTGTAGGGGGTCTGTGGAGAGATTGCAATCTCGATTATTACAAAGATGTCTTTACCAGAATCAAACGGATAGACCCTCAGCTACACATTAAGGCATTGACTCCTGTTGAATATGACTTTCTAGCACGCTACCATAACATTACCGTAGAGGAAGTGTTTGACCAGATGATAGAATGGGGTCTTGGATCTCTTCCAGGAGGTGGTGCTGAAATCCTCGTAGAAGAGATACGAAAAAAGATCGCCCCAGGAAAAATTACCTCAGATCAATATCTAGATATCCATGCTCGCGCGCATAAAAAAGGTCTGCGTTCAAACATCACAATGCTTTTTGGGCACATTGAAGAGCCTGAACATATCATCACCCATCTGCTCCGTGTACGCCAGCTGCAAGACGAGACTGGAGGCTTTCAGACATTTGTGCCACTCAAGTACCACCAGGAAAATAATGCTCTTGGAAAGCGCCAGGAGCGGCTCAAGCCCAAAGATATCAAGCGGATTTATGCAGTTTCGAGGTTGATGTTAGACAATGTCCGCAATATCAAAGTGCTCTGGAACTATGTAGGCCTTCAAGAGGCGCAAGAGATTTTGAATTGGGGGGCCAATGATATTGCTGCTACCTCACTAGAAGAAAAAATTGTTCAAATGGCAGGAGGGATTCGCGAGGTAATGACGACAAATCGCCTCTCTGCACTTATTGAAGACGTTGGCCGTATGCCAAAAAAGATCCATTCTGGTTATAATTATTGCCAAGACGACAGAAAAGTGACATGTTAAAAGTAGGCGCCCTCTCATTTATCAACTCGTTGCCCTTTTTTTATCCTATATTTGCTAGCAAAATTCCCTGTGAAGCAAGTTTCCAAATAGGAGTCCCCACAGAAATTAATGAACTTCTTGAAACCGGACAGATAGATATTGGGTTGATAAGTAGCGCCAGCTTTGTAGCGAATCGCGAAAAGTATGTGCTTCTCAGCAACCTCGGCATAGGGGCGACAAGGCAAGTAGGCAGCGTATGCCTCTATCAAAAACGCCAGCTACAGAGTCTTGACGGCAAGCTCATCGCCATTCCTCCATCAAGTGCCACATCGGTACAGCTTCTACGTGTCCTCTGCTCTCGATTTTGGAAGGTAACACCCCACTTCATTGAGTATCCAAAAGGCGTCTCTCTCTACGAGTTATTTGACACTGTGGACGCGATGTTGATGATTGGAGATGAATGTCTCAGCACCAAAATCCCTGCAAATTACAAAGTAATAGACCTTGCCAGCGCCTGGTATGAATGCACACGCAAGCCCTTTGTTTTTGCTGTATTTGCCACTCGCTGTGAAAGCTGGATGGATCTTCCTGAAGAAGTACGAGCCTTTCATTGCGCACTGTCGAGTGCGTATGAGTATAGCAAAAAGCACTTTGATGATGTGATCGCTGTCGCAAGAGCGCAAGTAGGGCTCAGCAGCCGCTCTTTACGTAATTACTACAACCTCTTAGACTACGACCTTCATTCAGACCATTTTCAAGGCTTAGAGCAATTTGCCCAGCTTAGTAAGTCAGAGTTGAAGTACGTCAATGTATAGCAAGCAGCCGCTCAGCATACAAGCTTTGTTTGACAGCATTGCCCTGAGATATGATGCGGGCAACTCTCTTCTCTCCTTTCATATGCATGCATTATGGAATCGCAGGCTTGCTCATACACTCATGGACCTGGCACGGCCTACACAGATGGCCGATCTTTGTGCTGGCACAGGAGATATTACTATTCGAGCTCTTCGCTATTTGTGCAAACAAGCAGGCCCGCTTCCCAAAATGCATCTTGTAGATATTTCTCAAGAAATGTTGACTGTAGCCAAAAAGCGTCTTCAGGATTTTCCACAAGAAGTGCAAGATAAGCTCTCTTTTATCCAGGCAGATGTACAAAACTTGCAATTTCAAGACGGGAGCATGGATGCGATTTCAATAGCCTATGGCATTCGTAATGTGCCTGATATCAGAGCATGCCTCAAAGAAGCACATCGCGTGCTGAAGAGTGGCGGCTGGATTGGCATTGCAGAGCTCACACGTCCAAAAAGACAGCCCATGCACACGCTTCATAACCTCTATTTGCGCACAGTGGTTCCTTTTGTCGGTAAATGGGCCATACGAAATGAAGAGGCATACAGATATCTGTGCGGCAGTATTCAGGCGTTTATTTGTCCAGAGGAACTTATAGGTATTCTCGAGTCTGAAGGGTTTGGCAGCTGTTTGTGCTCTCCCCAAGCAGCCGGCATTGCAACTCTTATTTTTGCACAAAAACAGTAATGGACAGTATGGAACTTATTTTAGGATCACAATCACCTCGTCGTGTAGAAATTTTGCGCTATTTTTCAATTCCATTTAGACAAGTGCCTTCAAACTTCGATGAAGAAAGCATCCCGTATGAAGGAGACCCTGTCGCCTATGCCAGACGGCTAAGTCAAGAAAAAGCCAAAGTGATTCAGCTCCAATGGCCAGAAGCGATCATCCTTACAGCAGACACAGTTGTCTCGATTGATGGGCAGTGTCTTGGCAAGCCAGGAAATCAACAAGAGATGATGCAGATGCTGACACGGCTTTGTGGCAGATGGCACTCTGTTATCACAGCTGTATGTGTCTGCACTCCCAAACTGACAGTATGCGAGCATGAAGAGACGCGTGTGCTGTGCAACCAACTGACGCCAGAAGAAATTCATCGCTATCTACGCGTGCATCACCTTGAAGACAAGGCTGGTAGCTATGCCATTCAGAAAAGTGGCAGTATCATCGTTAAAAAAATTGACGGCTGCTACTATAATGTATGCGGACTTCCAATAAACGCCGTGCGAATCGCTCTACAACAAGCTGGCATAGATCTGTGGGATTACTTGCAAAATTTTTGATATGTTGTGTCTTGATGGTATCATGTACACAAAAGAGGCCCATTTATTGGCAATCATCTGATGATGAGCTTCCAACTGTGCCGCGGGAATCTTTGCCTCTGGGCGACGCTCGCGAATCCAGAGCCAGACAGTCGCACATCCTCTATCTCATTCAAAATGGAAAAACGAAAGAAGCTATCAACGAA
>CAYOTQ010000123.1:0-5582 GCA_964406915.1 uncultured bacterium | reverse complement strand
CCATAGGCGCAAGATGCTTACCTCTTCATTAAAAGAGCTCTTTTCTCCTCTCAAAATACAGGAAGTCCTTCGAGAAAGAAAGAAAGATGTGCACGCGCGTCCAGAAGAACTCACTCTCGAAGACTGGATCGCTCTGCATCACTCATTTTCTTTCAAATAAGAGAGTGTATCTTCATTTTCTTGAATTTCTGCCAAAAACTTTTCAAGAACACGAAGCACAAGTCGCGACGTGTTATAGACCCCGGACATAGAAAATGCCATTTCCAGTTTTGGCTTGCCTTGTGCTTCAAGCGCAATCAAGATGAGTGTCATTGATTCATTATAGATTTTTTCTGGGACGATCCAGATCACAAATTGCTCATTGAACAGCGTAATCTTTTCTTTTGATTCCACCACATGAAAAAACCTGGTCAGAGAGGGGGAGTGTTCTGATGAGAACTCTTCGTGCAAGAGGCCCATTTGCTGCAGAAGCTGTATGTCGACATGAACAATCCCATCGGGGATCAAGTCTGGCAGCTGCCGAATGAACTGCTCGTATGAAGAGTCTAACTCTGCGATTTTATCCATGGGCACACATCCTATTTCTCTATTTTGTACTTGTTCCCCCTTCTATAATTTTTTATTGACATATGTCAAGCATGTAAAAGATTTTTTTATAAAAACATTTTTTAAATGGCTGATTCACAGTATGTTAGGAATTCAATTTAAGAGAGAGTTTCCAGAGAGGTACGGTGTAGTCTCTCAAGAAATGCCGTACGGATGCTTGGTGGTAAAGAGACAAGAGGTGGTCGTACGTTGCTCCAATTCAATCCCTTTCGTGCTGAGAGTACAGCCTTGTAGGCGGCGATAGCGGGAAGATCTTGTTTGGCCTCATAAAACGCTTTTAATTGCTTGAGCGGCTCACTGCTCTGGCATAAGGCGCAGATGAGTTCGGGGTAGAGGTTGGCAAGGCCGCAGATGGTGCCTCTGGCATTCAGCTTTAATCCTTCAACAAGATGCTGTTCTTTGCCAAGATAGATGTCTAAATGAGGATGAAGCTGGAGTACTTGCTGCACGTAGCTTAGATTTCCTTCACTTTCTTTTATTCCTGTCACATGGTGTGGAAATTCCTTGCAGAGAGCTGCCACTACGGGCAAGGTAATAGGCACACCGCTGAATTGGGGAATATGATATAAAATTATTTTGAGATCTGTGCAGGCTATTTTTCGGATGATTTCTCTATAAAAGGCGATAGTGCCGTCATCAGAGATATGCTTGAAGTAGCAAGGTGGAGCGATAAGTAGCGCCTTACAACCAGAATCGAGAGCGGCGTGTGCAAGTTGAATCGTATCGCTGATACAGCTGCTTCCATTTCCAATCATCACCTGTTCAGCAGCGATGGAATGATTTATGACTTTTTTTAACACCTCTGTTCGTTCATGCACCGAAAATGAAGGCCCTTCTCCTGTTGTACCAAAGAGAAGAACACCGCTGCATCCGCGGTTGAGGAGATCTTGGCAGTGGGTGGCAAGAAGTTCTACATCACAGCATAAATCAGCATCTAGGGGAGTCACTGTAGCTGCATAGACGGCTGCTTTTTTATCCATGACCTTCTTGTATAAAATGGGTATCGAGATAGAGCGCGATGTTATGTGCCAGACTGCGATAGAGAGGAATGTCTACAGCTTCATTGGCAGTATCGATGTCAGTCAGCTGGCCGAGAGAGAAATTATTGATATTGTTACTGAGGGAGTAGTTTTGATGGTCAAAGTCACATGAGCCAACAATATAGGCCGCAGGCATTACTTCTTTTTGTGTCAGAGAGTCAATAACGGTGACCTTCGCAAGTAATTTGCGACGTGTCTCGTCTGGAATCAGACGATGTCGATGGCGATCTTTGAGGCGCTTTGGGTCATAGCGAAAGCCAATATTTTTGTTCTTACCGTCAAGAATCTCGATATGAAGCAGGTATCTGCCCCCATCTTGCACATATTTAAAGTTCCCTTGCCGCTCTATCTGCTCGGCGAGTGTCGCGGTAAGCAAACCTTGAGTGTCGCCTTCTACATAGGGCACGCAAATCGTGCGCTCTGGCGAGTCAGACGAAGAGAGATGCTCAGCCATATGCCAGCCGCATGATGAGGCCATCAGAATGAGTAGACCGTTAAAAAGAAATATTGATTTCTTGCGCATAGACCTGCAGATCATTGAGACGTTCTTTACATTGTTTGGCTGTGGCGGTATCGGGGAATTGCAGGAGCGCAGAGTGATAGTAGAGCACAGCTGCTTTGGGTTCACTTTTTCGCTCATAAAAAAGTCCTGTTTCGTAAAGGGCTTTGGCAAATGTCTCCTTCATGTCAACAAGAGACTGTCTGGCAGGCTCAATATGAGGGTCTCGTGGAAAGTCCTGAGTGAAGCGCTTGATGTTGATTTCTGCAAGAGGCAAAATATCTGGATTATGCACATCCTGGCAGGCTTGCTTGGCGTAGACATCTGCAATCGATACGTAACTTTTTGCCGCTAACTCTGTTTTTGGAAATTTTCGGATGAGCGTTTGATAGGCTTCGATACTCTCTTTAAATCTTTCCTCAACAGTTAAGCAGGCAGCTTTTGCAAAAAGTGCTTTCGCTGCAAGCTCATGATTGGGAAGAGAGGAGATAATTTCATCATAAATGGTGATAGCAAGCTCTTCAGCACCCAGCCATTGTGGCAGCTTTTCGTAGCCCAAAATATGGCGTTTGGCACCGTTTGCAAAAGCGTCGGCGATTGCCAGCTTATAGCGAAAGGTCTCTTCAAAGTATTTGGGATTCTGGTTTTCTTTGAGATACTCAGAAAAATTGTTATTTGCCATCTCCTTGTCACCTACATGATAATAGGAGATACCTAAGAAGTAGAGCGCCTCTTTTGCCCATGATGAGAGGGGAAAGTTGATGGTTACTACACGAAATTGATGCACGGCTTCCGGCCAATTTTTCTCTTTAATAGCTTCGACACCCAAGTTGTAATGCTCTTCAACAGGTAATGTGGCAATATATTTGGTATCAATGAATTTGCCATCTTTAATGATATAGGCAGCATAAAGATCACTTTTTGCAAAACAGAGAGAAATGATCAAAAGACAAAATAATGATAAAAAAGAAAACGACCTTCGCATAAGAAACCTCAACTCAAATACAGTAACTTATGCGCGCTTTTTTTCCAATAAGAGCTGTAGGTGTCTCCCTTACTTTTTTTCAATATAGACTTTAAAAATGTAAGGCGATGCGGCCGTATCAGAATTGGAGGTGGTATTTGGTACAGTGCTCTGTATGCCGCCAACAATATAGCCGACTAATTGTTTACTTGTGCAGAGCTTGTCGAATTTTAACACGCCATTGCTATAAAATGGCTTTGTCTCATGGGGGAAAAAGGCAGCTCCTGCGCCAAAAAGCAATGTATTGCCAGCATTGGATTGTGTGGAGGCGATTGTAGGATACAGCTCGTCCATCAAATACTGACTCTGCATTCCGTCTTGAGAGCGCTTGATGGTGGTAATCTGATTGATGAATGGAATTTCTGAGTCTGTTTTAAACTCATCGTTCTCGAAATAGCCAAAGCTGATCCCGCCAAAAAAGAGCGTATACATCTCGTTCGACTGACGAGAATACATACCCAAAGTAGCACAGATATATTGATTCATAGGCTGTTTAAAGGTCTCCGGATCTTCTGGATCTCTCATTGAGGGAACTCCCCTGGAGGTAATTTCTACAGGAACTGTCCATATGCCTGTTGTAGGTGTAAAGACTCCTGCATAAGCAATCAAACCTTTCACCAGTTTGCCCTCTTTTTCTTGAATCACCGGCACGACGTTCAGATCTCGCCTTCTGTAATTTGGATCAGGTTCGCTCGGTTTTGGCTCTTTTATATGAACCTGCAAGTCACGGCCGTCATCCATGATGATAAAGCGGCGCACTTGGTTGGTATAGGCGCCGTTTGATGAGTCGACATAATATCCTTCAAAGTCTTGTCCAAAGACTAGCAATGTAGGGTCTGAGCCTATTTGTCCCATATACCCGCCTGTTACACGAAACGCCTCATTTGAGATAGTGCGTACATGCTGGGAGGCAAGATGTCGAAGAGAAGGAGAGCAGACCCAGTCTATGAAACCGGGCACATCAATGGCTGTTAAGGTGTTTTTGGTAGAAAAAAGACCTGTGGCTGAGTCAACGCCATATCCTCCTGTAATATAGAGAGTGTCGCCAGATTGATAGAACTGAGGACTTGTTACGGATAAAAGATCAATTTGTGTTTGCGAAAGACCGGAAGCATCACTAAGCGTTCGCGACCAGACCAGATGATGATCGATATCGACAACATAGGCTGTGGTATTTTGCTGCTGGGCTGGAAAGTTGTTATTGTCATCGGCAAAGCCGTGCAGGCCATTGGTGCGACCTGCGAGAAGGAGCCATTTACCGTTATAGACAGCTGTCGCACAGGAGTGCAGGCCATTTGGAAGCTCAAAATCCGCTACTTCAAGAGAGACTGTAAAGGGGAGGTCTTCTTGTGACAGCACAGGACTAAGTGTAGAGGTTTGATTATCTGCGGCAAGCCAGCTTGGATGGCAGTTGAGAAGAAGAAGTTGGCAAAGTAAAAGTATGTGCTTTAGCATAGGTGTCCTTAATTTCCAAAGACTTCATAGTTTTTCGAAATTTTATTTATGTCAATCAAAAAAGAGGAGAGTGCTATGACGGTTGTATCAAATATGTATCACAGCATTTTGACGCCAAATTCCAAGCAGCTGTCTGGATACAGTCGAACGCGCCTCAATCCTCTGGAGCTCATTTCCATGGGCTGGAGCACTCCTCACGAAGGACAAGGAACACCAGATGGACAGTTGCGACTTCATACTTTGCAAGGCGGTCGAGAGATTTCATATTCTGTTTCAAGATGGCTCGTTGCGGTTGATAGAGGCCCCGGATATACAACAGCAGTGCCTTGCCTCCAGCTTTATTTAAAGGGAAGACGAACAATTCGAGCCTATACAGCAGATGAATGGAAAGGAGTATGTTGGATCACTCGTTGTTTTTGTAAAATGTTTGATAGGACGACAGAAGTGGAGTTGCACGGTGAGAAATTTGTACTGATCAATCACAGCCTGCACGCCTTCCTGCGTCAAATCAACCAATCAACGGCGCCTATGAAAAAAGAAAAGCTTGAGAAGCTCATCCTTGACAATGCTTCCATTCCTTTAAGTTATTCTACGATACTGGGAGATCCGCATTCTGTGCTACTTAACAGCAATTATAGGATACTGGCAACAGAATGAATTGCGCGGAGGAGATCGTCATGCACCTTCACACCCCGATGAGCGCCAATTGAAAGAGAGGCAATTTCCTGGTCATGAGCATACAGCTGCAGGATCACAGGCGTATCGCCTGGAGAGCTTCTAAGAATTTCCTGCAGTTGCAAAACGTGACTGGCACGAAATTGTTCTATATCGATGCTAAGAGTCAATGGTTCTATAACAGTCGTTTCTTGCGGCTTTTGCACACTCTCTTTTGAGGAAGAAGGCTTGCTATTGGAGGCAGTTTTTCTAAAGCGAGAAAGCATCTGTTTGGCTTTGTCAT
>CAYOTQ010000122.1:411-5587 GCA_964406915.1 uncultured bacterium | reverse complement strand
TTCAGTTTGCCAAAAGTTTACAAACTCAATCCTCAGAACCGCAAGTTCCAGGCAAGACTCTAGAACGGACTTCAGAAAAGACTCCAAGACAGAGTTGCAATCAGCAGTGATTGCTGCGAGATGTTTTTTCTTGAAAATCCTCTCTATAGTGCCTATTCTGTTATGTTTTGTGTTCTCGAGGACAATCTATGAATCGATGTAAAAGCGACACGGCCTACGAAGCTCTTTGTGCAGTCCTTCCAGGAGGAGTAAATTCACCTGTACGCTCCTGCCCGGGCATGCAAATGACACGCTTGTAGATGTCGATGGAAATGCCTATATCGACTACTGCTCCTCTTGGGGCGCGTCTATTCATGGACATGCACATTCAGCAATTGTAGAAGCTGCCTACGAGCGGATGAAAAAAGGCACTTCCTTTGGCACAACAACAGAGATAGAAGCTTTACTTGCACAAAAAGTGTGCCAGTGTGTGCCTTCTTGCGAGCTTGTTCGTTTTGTCTCATCAGGTACAGAGGCGACAATGAGCGCGGTGCGTCTTGCTCGGGGGTTTACAAAGAGATCGGTTGTAGTCACCTTCGCAGGGGGGTATCATGGCCACGCCGACTGTTTTCTTGTCAAAGCAGGCTCTGGTGTTCTTGAGCTTTCAGAAGCATCATCTGCCGGCATTCCTCGAGAGGCAGTACAAAATAGCGTAAGCCTTCCTTATAATGACTGCTACGCTTTTGAGACATTTATGAAAGAGCATGGTGACAGAGTCGCTTGCGTGATAGTAGAGCCTATTGCGGCCAATATGGGACTGGTGCCGGGCTCTATTGAGTTTCTACAGCTTCTGCGCCAGAAAACAGCGGCTGCAGGCAGCTTGCTCATTTTTGATGAGGTGGTGTCTGGCTTTCGAGTAGCGAAGGGCGGTGCACAGGAGCTCTATCGCATTCGGCCTGATTTGAGCTGTTTTGGCAAAATTGTGGGTGGAGGCTTTCCTGCTGCCTGCTTTGGCGGCAAAAAAGAGATCATGAGCTGTTTAGCCCCTCTTGGCTCTGTCTATCAAGCAGGTACGTTGTCTGGAAATCCGGTAGCTATGCAAGCAGGTCTTGAGGCCCTCAAACTTTTAGAGAGGCCAAATTTTTATCAGACGTTGCAGAAAAAGATGGAATCCATCACAGTCCCGCTAGTGCAATTTCTCCAAGCAAGTAATCAAAAAGTTTTGGTGCAGCAAGTAGGTTCGATGTGCAGTATCTTCTTAGGGGTCTCTCATGTGCAGAATATGGATCAAGCCATGTGCTGCGATAGGGAATGGTTTCGGAAAATGTTTCAGTACCTTTTTTCCAGGGGGGTATATATTCCGCCAAGTCAGTTTGAGACCTGGTTTGTGACGGATGCTCATACAGAGGCGCATCTTGAGAGAACACGAGACCTTTTACTTGAGTTTTTTGCTCTATGAAATATTTCTATTTTTTCTTGCTTCTTCTCTCTTCATTTTATTTGCAAGCCGATGAATATGAAGGACGTATGACTCAAGAGCTAGAAGACAAGCTCAAGGAGCATATCCATTTTCCGGAAAATGGGCCCTCCACAATTGGCCATCTTCTTATTGGAGGCAAACAAGAGGCGATCAGCCAGTCTACATGGATCTATGTCACCTCAGCTCTCAACTACTATAAAGAACATAAGCCCGCTTGTATCGTTCTCGAACTCGACACCCCAGGCGGAGAGGTCTTTGCTGCCGAGCGTATTTCAGAAGCTCTAAAGGAGCTGGATACCCAGCACAATATTCCTGTCATTGCCTATATCAACAATTGGGCTATATCGGCAGGGGCAATGCTTGCCTATTCTTGTCGCTATATTGTGATTGAAAAAGATGCCAGCATGGGTGCCGCTGAGCCTGTCTATATGGGATCTGAAGGAAAGACAGAAAGTGCTTCAGAGAAGGTCAATTCTGCATTGCGCTCAGATTTTGCCAATCGTGCCAAATACTTCAAACGCAATCCATTCCTCGCCGAGGCAATGGTCGACAAAGATATCATCTTAGTGAAGCGTCACGGAGAGATCATCAAACTCGATTCTGCAGAGCAGATTCGCAAAACAGACGCTGATCCTGATATCGTCATTAATGCAAAAGGCAAGTTGCTGACACTCAACGCCGATCAGATGATGGAATATGCTGTTGCAGACTATATGTTTGCTCCCGAAAAAAGGCCAGTGCGTACAGAGCAAGAAGAGGCGTCTGGCATATGGCCAGTTGCAAAATCTCCTTTTAGCCAGATTTCCTTCTTCAATAGGCCTGCTGTTTCGATTGATAGCTTTCGTATGAATTGGCAGACACGGTTTTTGGCTTTTTTATCCTCCCCAGCTGTCTCGTCACTACTCTTTTTGGGATTGATCATTGCCTTTTACATGGAACTCAGCACCGGCGGCTTTGGAGTAGCGGGAGCCGTTGGGCTTATCTGCCTCTTCTTGGTGCTCCTTTCCAGTTTTGCATTAGAGGCTATTCATTGGCTAGAGCCAATACTCTTATTATTTGGTCTCTTTTTGGTGCTTTTAGAAGTGTTCTTTTTCCCTACATTAGGGATTCTGGGGATAGTAGGTGCCATTTTTATGCTCATGGGCCTGGCAGGCATGATGCTTCCTGGTATTTCCTCTGTGTCTTTTGAAGGAAATAGGATAAATGCTGCTGGAGAGTATGTACTTAACAGGCTTGCTTGGCTCTCGGGGGCATTTTTAGTAGCTATGGGAATTATTGCGGTTTTAAGTCGCTTCATGTGGCCAAAATTTGCTATAATGCAGAGAATTGTACTGACAGATGCTTCGCGTTCTAAGGCAGCGCTAGAAGGAACGCTTCAGAAAACGGTCCTTACAGAGCTGCCGGCAGTAGGTACAGAAGCTGTCGTAGTAGCAGCGCTTCGACCCGCTGGCAAAATTTATGTGGCAGGAAGTGAGTTTGATGCACAAAGCAGCGGCAGCTTTATTTCTGAAGGAGCCAAAGTCAAAGTCATGTATATTGAAGGATCAAAAGTGATTGTAGAAGAGATGATGCCGTCATGATGCCCTACGTGCTTCTTTTGCTAGGTCTCGTGTTTATCTGGCTGGAATTTTATCTGCCAGGAGGAGCTCTTGCCGTGGCAGGTGCGCTTTTTGTCTTTGCAGCACTGGTTGTCTATTGCACTCAGAGCACATCGATTATTGGCTCGCTGCTCTTTTTTACAGCTACGTGCGCCGCTGTCTATTTTGTCATCCGTTTCGCCATTTCCCGCATACGTCAATCGGCAAAGAAGAATACCTTTTTCCTTGCTCAAGACCAAGAGGGCTATAAAGCTGCTGAGTATTGTGCAGAGCTGATTGGCAAAAAAGGAGTGACAGTGACTGAATTTGGACCCTCCGGGTATGTGCTGATTGAAGGCAAAAGATATCCTGCTATTTGCCGCGGGCCTTACCTTGATAAGGGCACGGCAGTTGAAGTCATTGCAGGAGAAAGCGGACATTTGATCGTAAAACCAAACAGATAGGTAAAGGACTATATGCACACATCTTTCGTATTGTTGCAGGGAGCAGAAACAGATATTTCCCTTCTTTTGATTGTCTTCGCCATCGTGGCTATGATCTTACTGGTCATGTTAGGCCGTTTTTTGAGCCTCTGGTTTCAGGCGTTTGTCTCAGGCACACCAATCTCTCTCTTTAACATTATCGGGATGAGTTTGAGAAAAATCCCTCCGCGCACAATTGTCAATGCACATATCAATGCGCATAAGGCAGGCCTCAGGCAGATCAACGTTGCAGACCTTGAGACACACTATCTGGCAGGTGGAAGAGTTCTTGATGTAGTAGCAGCTCTGATCGCAGCTGAAAAAGCCAATATCCCTTTGGACTGGAAGCGTGCCACCGCTATCGATCTTGCAGGCCGTGATATTTTGGATGCTGTTCGCACTTCTGTTAATCCGAAGGTAATTGACTGTCCTGATCGCAGTCACAGTGATTACATCACCGGGGTTGCAAAAGATGGTGTGCAGCTCAAATGTCGCGCACGGGTGACAGTACGAACAAATATTGCCCAACTTGTGGGCGGCGCCACCGAAGAGACAATTATCGCCCGTGTTGGAGAGGGGATCATTGCAGCAATTGGCGCTGCTGACACTCACCTGGTTGTTCTTGAAAACCCGCAGCTTATCTCTAAGCGTGTGCTGGAAAAGGGACTTGATGCACAGACGGCGTTTGAAATTCTCTCTATAGACATTGCTGATGTAGCTATTGGTGAAAATATCGGAGCCAAACTGCGTGCTGACAAAGCAGAGTCTGACAAGCGAATTGCTCAAGCAAAAGCAGAAGAGCGCAGAGCAATGGCCGTTGCTGCGGAACAGGAAAATAGCGCCAAAGTCAAGGATATGGAAGCAAAATTGATTGAAGCACAGGCAGCTGTGCCTATTGCCATGGCAGAGGCGCTTCGTACAGGCAAAGTAGGATTTATGGACTATTTGCGCATGGAAAATATTCAAGCTGACACTCGTATGAGAAAAGAGCTTGGCGGCAGTGAATCGGCGCCGGTAGCATAACTATGGAAATAGCTGATATTGTAGGAATTGTCATTGCCTTCATCGCTGTGGTCTATTCCTTTGTAAGTTCGCTGATGCAGGCTCTTTCACGTAGGCAGAAAGAGTCTGAAGAAAAAATGGCGAGAGATAACAAGCCAAAAAGCAAGCAGCGTAGACAGCCTCCAGTGCCACCTGCATTAGTGACACACAAGGAAAAAAGGGTGCCTCTTAGAGCACAAACTGGTGCCGATGAAAGGTTTGTTTTTCATTCAACACTTGATGAATTTCAGGCGAAGAGCGCAATTGAGGATCGCAAGCTTCCAAATCACTTGCGTCCTATTGGAGAGCTTGTCAGTGAGGATCTGCGTATTCAACAAAGCGAGGGCTCTTTGTACACGAGGCAAAAGAAGGCCCCGATTCACCGCCTGATCCGATCATTGCCTTCAAAAAAAGCTCTGGTAGTTTCATATGAAGTATTTAATACACCCATAGCTTTTAGGCGCTAGCCCATGTGCGTAAAAATAAGTATGGCAACAGACGGGCAATTCAGAGGTGGCGGAATGGAGAATATCCTCTTTTCTGCGCTTCCTACAACTATACACATGACGCAACTCGATTTTGCATTTATTGGCAGAAATACAGTTCGTTCAAACATG
>CAYOTQ010000122.1:0-401 GCA_964406915.1 uncultured bacterium | reverse complement strand
AGGTGATGGTCTTATGAGTGCCTTTACAGCTCAAGCAGTATGCTCCTATATAGCCCGTATGCTCAATAACAATGTGCCCGTATTTGTAGATAATAGTGAGGCAAATAAAGCGTCAGTACGTTCACTCCTGGTTTCTTGTAGCCAGACAATCAAGCAAGCCTTCTCAAAATTCAAAAGATCTCAAGATCTAAAAGGTCATACAGGATCTTCTACAGTTGCATTTGTGACTTGTAAGCCCATCACTACTGAGAGGCATTGTCTGTATGCAGCTACTCTTGGCGATAGCGTTGTCATCCATCTCGCTTCCAATGAAAAACGAGCCTATTTATTATCTACATTGCATCGAAATCTCCAGGCAGATGGCACGTCCGGTTCCTGATGGTGGTCAGGCAAAAGTATGA
>CAYOTQ010000121.1:0-5619 GCA_964406915.1 uncultured bacterium | reverse complement strand
GTCATTCCATTTATCAAAGTGTGGGTGATGTTTCCAGTATCGCTGATATTGACCTATATCTTTGTCCGAGTTTCAAATCGCTGCTCTCGAGAAAATGTGTTTTACATTATGTTCTCGATATTTTTAGTATATTTTTTTCTATTTGCCTTCGTATTTTATCCGATGAGAGAGTCTCTACACGCCCACGTCTCTGCCAACGCTTTGCAAGAGATGTTGCCAGAAGGATGTAAAGGATTGATAGCGATGTATCGCTACTGGCTCTTTACATCGTTTTATGTGATGGCAGAGCTTTGGTCAAATATTGTGCTGTCGCTGCTTCTCTGGGGCTTTATGAATCAAGTGACACAGCTTGATGAGGCAAAAAGGTTTTATGGGCTGTTTGGGTTGGGCATTAATTTTTCTGGAGTTGCCTCTGGACAGGTATCTATTTGGGTTTCTAAACTGTCCAATAACGGCCACCTCTTTCTTGGAGAAGATCCTTGGGGGCAGTCGATGAATTTGCTGATCTCTCTCGTCTTGCTGGCAGGTGTATTGACAATTGTTATCTTCCGATGGATGAATCGCACTGTATTGTCTCCTGCAGAGCAAGTGGCGCACTATCAAGATAGTAGCAGCAAAGTAAAGAAAAAGTTTTCTATGAGGGAAAATCTTCGCTATGTCATGACTTCAAGTTATGTGCTGTCAATTGCGCTGATTATCATTGCCTATAACCTTGTGATCAACCTTGTAGAAGTCCTCTGGAAGCATGAAGTGGCAGAGCTTTATCCCAATCCACAAGACTACAATATTTACATGAATGAAATCACAACCATTATTGGAGCTATTGCTACGTTGACAGCGCTATTTGTCTCTGGCAATTGCATTCGCAAATTTGGTTGGACGTTTACTGCGATGTTGACGCCTGTGATCTTGCTTCTTACAAGCGTTGGCTTTTTCTCCTTTTTCTTCCTAAAAGATCATCCAGAATATCTGTCACAAGCATTCGGACTGACTCCATTGATGCTTGTTGTCTTTTTTGGCTCGATGCAAAATTGTGCTAGCAGGGCTGCAAAATATACGGTGTTTGATGCAACAAAAGAGATGGCTTTTGTGCCTCTTTCTCCCTCCGAGAAGGTAAAAGCAAAAGCGGCTGTTGATGGTGTATGTAACCGTCTTGGGAAGTCTGCAGGCTCTGTCATTTATAATGTATTGTTGCTTGCCTTCAGCTCGATTACCGCAAGTGCGCCTTATGTCGCAGTTGCGCTTTTTATCACCATTAGTCTCTGGATTTTGTGTGTGAAGTTCCTCGGCAAGAAATTCAATGAGATTACAATACAGCATGAAGTTACTTCGTCATCAGGCAAAGAAGTAGCTGCAGAAGATAGCTCGCAGGCTCTTGCTCCAACTGGGGCTACAGTTACAGCCGCTGCTTAAATCGAATCCGGTTTTTAAATGTAAATTTTTCTCTGTGTGAGGTGAACATCACCTCACACAACAACCTGAGTTCTCAGGTCTACGAACTCGCCTGAGTTCTTCCCAGGCCGCCTCTTATGGAGACTCGCGTATGGGTAATTGTATAGGAGGTGAAAGAGCTTGCTATACATCCTAACACTGGATTGATAGATGAGAAAGCTGTTCCCACAGCACACCCCGCAACGGCTCCAATAAGTGTCCATTTCGAAGTAGCTACTTTAAAAGACCGCTGTTGGTTGATATGGGGGTTTACCTCAGAGACCCTTCGTCCGGCGGTTCCCCAAGCAAGGCTACTTGCGTAAAAGGCACAGTAGGCTATAACTCCTGCTTTTAGGCCATTATGAAAAGGAGAGGAGTCAAGCACGCTTGTAAAAACAGCAGCAACTATAGGTGTGATAGCTCTATCACACATTTCTCGATATGACCCAGCTTGGTTTAGAAATGGACGCACCACCATTTCAGCTGCCGTTACAAATGAAGGAAAAACAAAAATACCTGTGCAAATACCTGCCTCAAACCCCATAATATCTCCTTATAATTTTTTTTCGAGAGAGTATAGCAAACAGTTGTATTATTTTATAAATCGAAAAATAGCATATTGTACCTTCGTGTTTGTTTTTTTTATGAGAAATTTCATGTCGAGGAAATTTGCTGTTTTGTTATAGTTTCGTCAAACAAAAAAGTAAGCGCTTATTATGTCTATTCCTTTTATGTCAGTAGAACTTGCTTGTGCTACTATCAATCATCTAGTAAAGGCCAAGGACTGTAACGAGTTTATAAATAATTTTCGTAAAAGCTTGCTTGTGAATGCAGAGGATATTTCTATCCAGGAGATAGAACAGGAGATAGAAAAAGTGTGGTTTACCTCCATGCAGCAGCTCTTTGCTACTGAATGGGAGCGTCCAGATGGGTTTACAACATTTCTTGGCCGTCTGAATGTGGCAGATCCAATTGTTTTGGCAAATACACTGAAAAAAATTGCTGAGGTGACACAGATAAATGACGTATGGCATCAAAGCTGCTCGGCACTTTTTGATAGGGCCAACAGCCATCGCGACTACAAGACGCAATTAGAGCTTGCGTGTACAAACAAGCAATGGGCACAAGACAATCTAGAAATCATCAAATTGGCCGTTGAACAGAGCTTGGCAAGAATAGAGAGTCAACCGGAGCTCATAGAGCCGCTACAGACGCTGTTTAGGCAGCTGCCGCGCCTTCATAAGGAAACATCTGATGTAGAGCTTAGAAGTTCTGATCATCAAATAGTACATGCTCACAAAACGCTCTTACTTACTACCAAAAGCAATTATATCCAGAATGCACTCTCTTCTCTTTGGAAGAAAGAACCCTCTATAGAGTTGCCATTTGAGGCCCAAATACTCATCACACTGATCGAGTATTATGAACAAGGAGTGGATGTCTCTGATTCAACGCCTGTGAATGTCTGGCGCGCAGCTCACTACCTGCAACTAGAGGCTTTTCAGACAGCTTATGAAAAGAAAGTTATGAGCAATGAAAAGATGATATATCCAGCTCTCCAAGCGGCTATAATCACCGGCAAACGAGAATTTGAAAGACGCTGTTTGTGCAGACTTTCTCATTTAGATTTCTTGGATGTTGCTGAGATGCAAATGACCGAAATTGCTGATGATTTAAAGAGCATTCATTCAGGATATGAGAGCGGTGTATTTTTTCAGGAGTGCGAGTTGGCTCCCACATTAGTCATCACGGATCTCGTGTCTCCGAAGGCTGTAGAGGCAGCTCTCTTTTACATAAAACGCCATCAAATTTCCTCTCTGACGATTGGCGCGGCTAGTTGTGATCTGATGCCTGGTGATCAAAAACTTTCTGTGCAGCATCTAAGTGTCAATGCGAGCCATATCAGTAAAGAATGGCTTGAAAAGAATATAGAGCTTCAAGCGCTCTGCCGGCTGACTATCACCGCATCAGATGCGTCTGCTTTTCCTTTTATAGAGGTGCCTGTTGATGCAGTTGAACAGCTAGAGATACAAGCAACATCTCTGGAGCTATTTGGAGACAATTTTGATAATTTTTGTACCTATGTGAAGAAGGCTCAAAAACTCAAAGAAGTCTCTTTACAGTTCATACAGGAGGCAACCGCAGCTGAGTTCGAACTACTTCTTGAAGCGATCTGTACCAACATGACTCTCCAGTTTTTAAAAGTACAGTTTATGCCTAAGAAATTTGTGACGATACTAAAAGAAAAAAAGCTGCAATTTCACCAAGTAAAAGAGAGTAATGGTGCACGTGTGTGCACCATTTCGTTTCTTAAAACGCCGATGTCTTCAGATCTACGTTCTGAATAAGCGCGGCTAGCCGCTGTGTCACTAAATGAGTGGCGCTAGTTGCATTTTGCTCCGTCAACTGTTTGACCAACACCTGTGTGGCCTCAAGCTGTGCTGAAAGAACATTTTGTTGCTGTTGAAGAGTTTCTTTTGTCAGTATTCCCCCGCGAGGTGAGCGTATATATTGCTCAAGCACGGCTTTAAGAGAAGTTTCTAAGTGTTTCTTTTCGCTCTCCACAACAGCACTTATTTGCAGGTTTTTTTGCTCTTCCAGCAGTGTTGGTACTGTGGCTTCTGTACCTTTGGATTCTATGGAGTGACTACCTTTTTCCTGTCTGCTTTTGATAATTTGCTCTTCAAGTGCACGGTACTTTTCAAGTAGCTGTCTATTTTCGTCGCTGAGAAACCTGACTGCCTGAATACTGTTGAGGGCGCTGCGGTGTTCATGAAAGAGAAGAAATGATCTTCTGCCTGTATTGCCAGCATCCAATGTTGTTGCAAATATCTTCTGAGATTTCTCACATTCTTGCTGTAGTTGCCTAAGTGAGGTATGAGCTGAGAGTAATCGTAATGGATCTGTGAAGATTGTTTTCACCTGGTCGAGTACGGTTTGTGCAATAGTATCAACTTGATCTGCCCTTGCAAGGAGGCTTGTATAGGCGCTTCGTGTTTTTGTAAGCGCACTTGCCACAGATTTGGCAAATTCAATAGCGCCTTGTAAAGGCGTCTTTGTGCCTTTTGCCACCTCATTCAAGATCTGTATCGCATCAGAGCGTGAGAAATACTCAATCGCTCCATCAACTCTATTGATGTGATGCGTCGCTACAATCGTGTGCTGGTGCATATAATAGAGCAAGCTGGAAGAACCAAAGGGCAGTTCTTTTTTAATGTATTTGCCAAGTACTTCTATTGCTGGTATCTCAAAAGCTGGTTTGTCAGTTAGCTGCTTGGCTTTTTCAACAAGATCATCTATTTGCTTGGCAGGCATGCCAAGTGATAGCAGGAGCATGACTCGTTCGTGAATCGGAGTATCATTTTTTGCCGCACTCCAGAGATCCTCGAGTGTTTCCTTAAGGAGTATTTGTGAGAAAGCCGGGTCTTCAATGTTAGCAAAAATGGCGTGATGACATGCTTCAATGCCTTTGTCTTCTTGACCACGATTAATTTGTGCCGTTGCTCCTGTCCATCGAATTTGATTGGCATCGTGACGATCTGTCGTCTTGTAGTAAGCATTGCACAAGTGGTAAAAGAGCAAGACTCGTGCTTGTGCGTGGTTGGTCGTCGCTTCTGCTATAGTAGTGGTTGTTGGCCCTTGGGTTAATTTATTAAATGTTTCAATATCAGCAATAATATTTTGGAGATGATCAATATCTAGAAGATCGTCTGTTGACTTTGTTTTTGTAAATAAATTATTTAAATTTGTGAGGGTAGTGCGCTTATCTAGAACAGTTATTTTCGCGCTTGCTTCTTTACGTTTGAGCGTGACATTTTCAAAGTGCTTTGTAATGAGGGGTTGGTATTCAGGATTTTGTTTTGCAAGGTCGAGGGCTGTTTTGACAAAAGATGGCGGTGGCGAGGTTTCTGTTTTTGTGGCTTCAGAAGGGTCTTTTCTTAGGCTAAAGGTTTTGAAGAGCGCTATGTTTTTTTTCTCGAGTTCAGATTGGGCTTGAGAGGATGCGGATGGGGTGGCTGGTTTTCGAGCTGGTGGTTTTGTTGCACTCTTTGTAGATGTTGAGGACGATGTTTTGCTTGGATTGCTTTTTACTGGATTGCTTTTTACTGGATTACTTTTTGCTGGAATGCTTTTTGCTGGAATAACTTTTGCAGACCTTTTCATCATTTCTTTGAGAGAAGCAGAAGA
>CAYOTQ010000120.1:0-5624 GCA_964406915.1 uncultured bacterium | reverse complement strand
TATACTTCAGGAACTCAAGGTTATAGAGAGGGTCACTATAAAATGTATACCAGTTGACACCAGCAATATGAAAGTCTCCAGCAGCAAGCCGCTTTAAGTGAGCATTCCAGTCGGCCGGGCTTAGCTCAATTTTGATGCCGGAGAAGGCTTTTTGCCATTGCTGCTGGATAGCTTCTGCAATCATCTTATCGCGTGGATCAGAAGAATGGTTGATATTGAGCATTGGCAAGCTATTTCTTGGCAGCTGTAACTCTTGTACACCTTCTTCAAAAAGACAACGCGCCTGTTCGATATCATTATCCTTAAATGGAGCATGATCTAAGAGTGTAAGCGATCGTGGCAGCAGCGTAAAGGCTGGCTTTTCACCGCCCTGGAGAAGATGATCTACTAGCTCCTGACGGTTCACGGCCATTGCAAGAGCACGCCTTACTTTTGCAGAGGACAAAAGTGGATGGTTAATATTTAACTCCAGCCAGTTGACACTTTCAATTTCTCTTGCATAGAGCTTTTTGTCTTCTTTGAGATGAGGAATTGCCTCAAGTGGAATTGAACCAAATGGATCGCCTGCCCAGTCAAGCTCTCCAGCTTCAAACATGCTTAATGCTGTTTGTGGATCAGAGACGATAGGGAATGTCATTTTATTAATCGCAACAGATGGGGAATCCCAATAGTTATGGTTCTTTGTCAGCACCAATTCAGACTGATGTTTCCAGTCATTGAGGAGAAAGGGACCGTTGGTAACATAGTCAGGACCTGCTTGATTATTCCAGGAAGGATTTTTCTCAGCTACTGCTTTACAGATTGGCGAATAGAGAGGATTAGAGGTCAGTTCCATAAAGTATGGCGCAGGATTTTCCAACGTCACGACAAGTGTATGGTCATCTTCTGCATGAATTCCCACTTCATCAACACTTACTTCTCCAAGACGGGCTTTACGAGCATTTTTAATGCAATAAAAGGCATACGAATAGTTGGTATTCGCCTCTGGATGCACAGCGCTTTTCCATGCATATTCAAAGTCGTGTGCCGTTACAGGCAGTCCGTTTGACCACTGAGTAGGACGAAGATGGAATCGGTAGATCAATTTATCATCTGACAGCTCTACTGCCTTTGCAACAGCAAAGCTTGGATTGCCGCGTTTATCCATACGCATAAGCCCTTCAAAGAGCTCTCGCGTTACAATAAGAGAAAGACGGTTACCCGCTCTTTGCGGATGCATAGAGAGAGGCTCACTGTGAAGATAGAGTCTCAGGGTTTTTGCTTCAGCTTTAGATTGTGATTTTGAGCCATTTTGACTTCCATTTTTGGAAGCGGAATCTTCTTTATGGCAACTTGTAGAGGCCAAAAATAGCGCAGCACAGATCGTGGAGGCTGTACTCCACCTTACAATATGATTGACTAGAGACATCAGAGCCTCCGACTAGTGATTTGGGTTGATACTTGCCCACTTAAAGTCGATCTGACCCAGGTGGGATAAGTAGATATTATGTAAGCACTCTTTTTTCATGTACTTAAATGTGTAATAAAACACCGGAATCACTGGAATTTCTTCCATCACAAGGCTTTCCGCCTGATGCATCAACTCAAGTCTCTTGACAGGATCAAGACATTCCTGCGCGCTGTTAAAATAATTGCTGTACTGTTCGTTATGCCATTGGGAAATGTTCATGTCATGTGTCAGGCAGGCCAAGTGCTCTAAGTTGTAGCTTGGATCATAGACCCAGGAGTACCAGGTGGTGCCCATAATCTGAAAGTCATGGTGCCAGCACTTTTCCATAAAGCGATCCCACTTAAAAGCCTCTGTCTTGCATTCAATACCAAAAGTATCTTTCCATTGTTTGGATGCTGCTGTAGCAATCGAGCGATGAATTTCTTGATCGCAGCAGGTAATCACAAAAGGCGCAAGCTGGTTTTTAGATACACCTAGCTCTCTCAAGCCTTCGTCAAAGAGCCGTCTTGCAAGCGCCGTATCTCCATCTCGAAAATAAGGTTCATGATGCTGGGAGAGTCCTGGGGGCAGCAAACTAAAAGCAGCCCTCTCAGAGCCTCCAAATAGCTTATCGATAATCTCTTTGCGATTTAAGGCAACAGCCAAAGCCATACGGCATTTTTTAGAGGTGAAAGGAACAATTCTTGTATTGACTTCGTACCAATGCAGAGCCGCGATGGGATGATAGAGAATTTTCTTATCAAAAGTCTTCATTTTGAACGCTTCCGGTGGAATCTCTGAGAGCGGCTCGCCGATCCAGTCAAGCTCTCCCCTCTGGTAGAGCGCAAGCGCCCGATGAGGATCTTCTACAATAGAAATATCAATTTGATGGACATGAACTGCACTGGCATCCCAATAGCGTTCATTTTTCAGCACCTGTATTTCACTATTTTTCTTCCATTTTGCAAGACGAAATGGTCCATTTGAGACAAAAGTATCGTCTCCATAGTAGGCCCATCCTGGATGCAGTTGGTCAACTTCTTTACAAAGCGGCGAGTAAATCCAATGTGCGGTCAACTCAAGAAAATAGGATGTGGGATGTTCAAGCTCCACTTCGAGTGTATTTTCGTCTCTGACTTTTACCCCAAGATCATCTATTGATTTTGTGCCGTTTTTTACCTGCTTGGCATTTTTCACCGGATAAAACAAATAGGCATAGGGCGCTCGAAATTGCGGGTCGAGAATCTTCTTCCACGCATACTCAAAATCGTACGCGGTCACAGGCTTGCGATTTGTCCATTCCGTGGAACGAAGCTGAAACGTATACTTCTTTTGATCAGCAGATATACTAACTGTTGATGCCACTGCCGGCATAGGCTTGCCTGAGGGGTCTATTCTCATCAATCCCTCATAGAGCATCTTGATCACAATACCCGATGTTCTGTCTGTGCCTATTCGAGGATCCAAGAGTGAAGGAGGACGAGGCAAGCTAATTCGGAGCGTCGGAATCTGCTTTCTCGTCTTTGTAAACTGCGTGAGCACTTTTTGCAAGAGCTCCTGAAAGGCAATCTGTTTTGAGCTTTCAGTGCTTAAGACAATATAGCCAAAATAGCAAAGACCATCGATATGCAGGCAGCAATGCCCAAGCTCTTGTTCTTTAAAATCAAGCTTATGGACCTGTTTTTGCATCTCATCAAAGAGAGTGTTATCTTCCGCACAGACCATGACGCAAAGTGTGGCATTTTGACAGATCTCTCGAAAACGGGGCGCATGGTTTGTAGGCTTTTCATTATGCAGCATCAAGAAAAGCTCAAAGAGCTGTTTGATATGTTGTGGGGGCAGCAAGCTGCGCATAAGCACAGGCTGCAGTGAGTGAAACATATTTTCAAGGTGCAGCTCCTCTTTCTTCTCTTTATTAGCAAGCAAGCCCTTAATGCTGAGGAGA
The DNA here is from genome assembly GCA_964406915.1 of uncultured bacterium. GTDB lineage: Bacteria > Chlamydiota > Chlamydiia > Chlamydiales > FEN-1388 > CAYOTQ01. The sequence goes on along the minus strand of CAYOTQ010000120.1, from coordinate 2,250 downwards.
AGCTGATTTTGTTGAGACATAAGACCACCATTGAAATCTCTCACGTCGCCTATTGTTTGCCTAATGGCTGCCGATATAAACTCTCTGGCGCGAGGAAGGTCAACTGCATGATCCAGACGCATAAATGGCGCCTTGCGACATTCCAGAAGGAAGGTATTTACTTCCTTTGGATATTTATTACGTACATATCCAATGATTTTGCGAGAGCCTGAAATAAACTCGACATGCTCCGACACCTTTGTAAACAGCACCTCGAGAGATGGCATCGACGAGTCTTTGACAATCCGAAGGAGGGTCACATGAAAACGCAGCGTCGTATCTGATTGTCCTTGAAAGGTAATGATCATCTGCGGAATATCGCGCACAAAACGAATTTCGTGGTTCAGCAGCAAAATATTGCGCATGACCTCTTCTTCATTTTGCGGCATGAACAGTGTGTGTGAAAGCTGTTCGATACTATGAGGGATTTCGTGCAAAAGCCCAGTCTTTAAGAGCGATACTTCATCAGAAGTAATAGGACTGCCATCACGCTTTTCAATTTCGAGATAAAAAGAGTGGATAGGATCGGATGAATTATGATAGCAAAAAAACGAACGAGGCACCACGGTCGACGTAGGAATGATTCTCTGACAGGCAGAGGCTATATGGCGCGCTTCAAACTGCTCATACTCGCGTAAAAAACTGACAGCAATTACAAGCCCAAGCACCCTCTTTTCACCAAACTGAAAATGGAGTTGGGTGCGAATTGGCTTTACTTGTATCTGCCTCTGCTCTGTTGACTTTGTACGTAAAAAGAGTCTTCGAAACCAATTGTGGTAGCAGATGATACGGCACATGTGGCGCACATCGCGTATGCGCTTAAACTCATCATCAGAGGCGAGCAAGAAATGGTGCATCTCAAAAAAAACTTCGGAGCCTATAGGCTTAAATTTTCGTGTTGACAGCTCCACTATGGTCTTATGAATCAAAGTTGTTTTGTGCTCTTGTGTCAGTGCTTTTGTCACAAGGATATGGCGTGCATGATGGGCAGAGACTGCTCCAAGAGCAATCTCATCAGCGATTACTTGCAGATTCTTTTGAATCTCTACAAATGAGCGATCATCATCTACGAGAGCGAAAATCTCAGAGACAAAGTAGTTTTCTTCCGGAGCATCAAGGAAGCGAAAGGTAAGATGCTTTGAACTGAGAAGCGTGGTTTGCTTTGACGGCACTAGCCACCTAATAATCATCTCAGAGAAAAAAGTGGCTAGATCATAGTTTGAGAGTGATTTACAGAGAAGATAGATAGAGACCCCGCCAGGAGCACATTCACAAGGCTCCCAAAGCACAATCGGCACATGCTGGTGAAAGAGCGACCAAAAGCGTTTGGTATTTTCATAAGTCAGCCTGCACTCATGTAGCACTTTCAACACAATGCGCGACATGGACTCAGTATGTGATTCTAAAGCAGTAGAGACTCGCCCTGCCTGTCCAGCAGGGACAATACGGAATCCTAAGCAGGATGCTGGAGGATTTTCTTCGTGGGCAAGCGAGCGCACTATTCTTTTCATTCTTTTGTAAGGGTTGATCGGAAGAGGTAGGATTCGAACCTACGGTTGGTTGCCCAACATCTGTTTTCGAGACAGACGCATTCGGCCTCTCTGCCACTCTTCCTCGAGTAGCCCTGAATTGTAAAGAAAACCAACAAAGAATAGAAGCGCAGAAACAGCGCGCTCGCTATAGAGCGCGCCTATTGTTTATTTTGAGCGTTTGCGGTCAATTTCTTGAAGGACTCTCTTTCTCATACGAATTGTTGCTGGCGTGACTTCAATCAATTCATCATCTTGAATAAAATCAATCGCTTGTTCAAGGGTGAATCGGCGCGGAGGTGTTAAGACAATATTTTCATCACTACCGGAGGCTCGCACGTTTGTAAGTTGCTTTTCTTTAGAGATATTGACGACTAAATCATTGTCCCTGGAGTGCTCGCCTACAATCATTCCCTCATACACTTCCTCTTGCGGTGCCACAAAAAGCCATCCGCGCTCTTGAAGTTGGAAAGCTGCGTACCCGGTTGCCTTTCCAAGGCAACTTGAGATCATGACGCCTTGCTTTCTACCAGCAATCGGACCTGCAATTGGAGCATAGGAACTAAAGACCGATGTTAAGATCCCAAGTCCTCGTGTCTGCGTAAGAAAGTCGCTTCGATATCCCATTAATCCACGTGTAGGAATAAGAAATTCCATCTTCGTAATGCCTTCCGGACTGGTA
>CAYOTQ010000119.1:0-5660 GCA_964406915.1 uncultured bacterium | reverse complement strand
CAAAGAGCTCAAAACGCTTCGGATGAGTCTACGAACTAATCAGGCCCATATTGCCAAAATACTCCCAACTCAACTGGAAAAGCTTGTATTGACAAATCCTGATCTTTATAACGGAGATACCTTGTCCCGGATTTTTAGCAGATGCAAGAACCTTCATACCTTCTCATGCAATATAGGGCCGTCATTTTCTGTCCCGTTCTCTCCTCCTATTCTATCGATAAAGAAGGTAAAGATTGTTGGCCATCGTACGGAACTTTATTTCGCCCCCGAATCTACTAATATAAAAAACCTTTTCTTATCGTTTCCAAATCTTGAGCACCTCTCTACTTGGGAAAAGCCTAATACCCTCCCTCCATCTAAGACCCTGAAGAAACTCACATTACATACAGATGATCCTCTAAATCTTCATGATCTCAAAGAAAAATTTCCTCTATTAGAAACTGTAAAGACTGTGTCTATAACCTCAGGCACCCGGCAGCGGTTCGAGCTTCTAAAGTGAATCTACTCAGGTTGGCAGTCATATGCGAGTGGTGAGGTAATCATAAAAGTCTGCCTCACACATAATCAACACACTCTGCTTCTGACGGCATACCTGCAGCCCTTCATCAATCAGCTCTTGCGAGCCAACACCTGGCAAAAAGAGCGCATGAAGATGCAAAATAGGGGAGGAAATCCCCTTCAGAAAATGGAGGCCAAATAGGTAATCTTGAAAACTGCTGCCCTCTTCTCTCACGCGAAAATAGACAACAGGATGGCCATAAAGAAGCGTCTGTACAGCAAAAAAAAGCCCCTGTGTGTGAGCCGGCGGCTCGCCAAAGCGCTCAAATAGCTGCTTGAGATCCTTGCAGAAATAGGCAGTTTGCACACTGCCCCTTTCTGCTTCACCAAAAAGAGCGACTACGTCAGTCATTGCTGCAAGTCCTCCTTCTCTTTTCTTCTATTATATCACATTTTAGAAAACTTGTTGCTATCGCTATATTTGCAAAATTGTCCAAGTTCTTGCTCGATTTCTAAAAGGCGATTGTATTTTGCCACGCGATCACTGCGGCAGGGAGCTCCAGTCTTAATTTGGCCCGCCCCGCAGCTGACGGCAAGATCGGCAATAAAGCTATCTTCTGTCTCTCCAGAGCGATGAGAAATCACACACGCATAGCCTGCCGATTGCGCTAGAGAAATGGCTTCTAAAGTCTCACTAAGAGTGCCAATCTGATTCACCTTGATGAGGACGGCATTGGCACACGCTTCTTTAATCCCTCGGGCAAGGAAGCGCGGATTTGTCACAAAAAGATCATCTCCTACAATCTGTACTTTGTTGCCAAGACGCTCAGTCAAATAGGCCCATCCCTTCCAATCATTTTCTGCCAGTCCATCTTCAATAGAGTCGATAGGGAAACTTGCCACCAAATGCTCCAGATACGCTGTTTGCTGCTCAAAATTGCGCTTTTGGCCATTTTGCTCTCTCTTAATTTTCTTTTTTTCGACATAGAGCGATTCCTTGGCGTCATACAGCTCGGAAGCGGCACAATCCAGCGCGCATGAAATATGCTTGCCAGGCTCAAATCCTGCTAGCCTGATGCCTTCGCATATGAGCTCGAGCGCCTCTTCATGTGAAGCTAGATTTGGGGCAAAGCCCCCTTCATCGCCAACTGCAGTGGCAAGCCCTCTTTTCTTCAATATGTCTTTCAACGCATGAAACACTTCGACGCCCCAACGAAGCCCTTCAGAAAATGTGGAGGCAGCAAAAGGGCGAATCATGAACTCTTGAAAATCAAGAGTATTGTCTGCATGGGCGCCTCCATTAATGATATTCATCATGGGGCAGGGCAGTCTATTAGCAAAGCAGCCCCCGAGATAAGCATACAGCGGCATGTGAAGCGTGGTAGCAGCTGCTTTGGCACACGCCATAGAAACAGCCAAAATAGCATTAGCCCCAAATCGCGATTTGTTTTCTGTGCCATCGCACTTGATCATCAATGAATCGAGACGATGCTGCTGCAAAACTGACTCTCCAATCAACAGATCGTTGAGCGAGCCATTAATGCTGGCAAGCGCCTTGAGAACGCCTTTGCCTCGATAGCGGGACAAATCTTCATCGCGTAATTCCACAGCTTCATGCTCGCCAGTAGAGGCTCCGGATGGCACTGTTGCTCGCACCATCACGCCGTCATCGGTAAAGAGTTGCACCGCCACAGTAGGGTTGCCACGAGAGTCGAGAATTTCAAGTCCTTTAAGCGCAGAGATTCTAGCCATAACGGCTCCTTTTGGAATTTTTTTCTTGTTGATATCTGTTTTCCATGGAAAAAAGCAAGCAATGAGCATATACTTTTTTCATGTATTTTTCAGAGCCTCTTTCTCTTCTTCAAGCAATGATTCTTTTGCAGCCTGACTGCAGCAAGACTCGGTTGCGACAATTTATCTCGCAAGGGCGAGCCCTTGTCGATGGCAAGCCCGTCACACAGGCGGCAGCCATTGTACAGCCAGGACAAGAGGTACAGCTCAGCGACAGAAAGCTCAAGTATACTGATGATCTTGTTATTGTGTACGAAGATCCTTCGTTCATCGTGATTGACAAGCCTGCAGGACTCTTAAGTGTGGCAAGCAATTTTGAAAAGCAGCAAACAGCCCATGGATTTGTGAAAAAACACTGCTACCCGAAAAAAATCTTTGTCATCCATCGCCTTGATCTTGAGACTTCTGGTCTTATGGTGTTTGCCAAAACTGAGCAGGCCTACACAGTCTTAAAGGAACAGCTTGCAGAGCGAAGCATGAAACGCGTCTACTACGGCGTCGTGAGTGGAGAGCTTACTGGGTCTGGATCGTGGCGCTGCTATCTTCGTGAAGATGCTGCCTATTTGATGCACGCCTCAGACGAGCCAACCCCAGGCGCAGAGCTTGCCTGCACCCATTATGAAGTCGTGCGCCACTCCGCCCGCTACTCCCTGGTTCGCTTTACGCTCGATACAGGCAAAAAAAACCAAATCCGTGTCCAGGCTTCCCGAGCTGGCCATCCCCTCATGGGTGATAGTAAATATGGGAAAGAAAGTTATGTGTTGGGCAGGCTAGCCCTGCATGCAGCAGAGCTCTCTTTTTCGCATCCTGTCACAAAAAAGCGCCTCTCTTTTTCCGCTCCCTATCCCTCGCAATTTGAGAGCTTATTCTTTGACAGTTAGAAGGTGGTCACTTGGGGTTCAAGAACTGTTTTGCACGGCTTCTAGCACCTCATGAAAAGAACGAAAGGAGACCTCTGTGGGTCCCATGAAAGGCGAGTCCAAAGAATAGATAAGCAGCAATATCAGTGCAATTAATGACACGTTGAAGCTTAAATGCAAGGCATGCGACATCTTTGACTTTGATGAAAACATGAGCGAACAGGCAAGAATAAGCAAGCCTCCATAGAGGAGGACGAGCCACAAAAATGGCGTGGTGCGTCCATCAATGCCGCTAAATCTCGCAAAGCGCGCTTCGATCAAGTCATCGAGTCTTTCGATCATATTTTGATACACCACCAGATCTTTGGCATCTTTTGGACTAGAAGATGCCACTGTCTTCCATAATTTATTCGGATGGATATAGGGCAAAAGACAAATCTGGTGTCCTTGTTTCAGAACTTCCAGCTCCTTGTCATATAATGTCTCTACATATTCCTCAAGGGCCTTAGAAATGGCTTTCTGGTCAAAAAAAGAAAAAGATTTGCTGATTTGATGGATATCAAGCAAAATCGATGCTTCTTTTACTATATTTTCTTGCACATCATTGTGCTGACTCTGTACATCCACTACCACAAGACCTACGAGAAGGCAGTAAAAAAGCGATAACTTATTTAAGGCATAGCTGATGATTTCTCGATCTTCTTTGAGCTTGGACTGCTCGACTCGCTTATGGAGAAGTGAATAAATAAAGATCACCACGCCTACAATCGACAAGACAATTAAGGCTATTGTAATATACCAATACATAGGCTTCTATTTTCTGAGAGTTTGTCATTCTCTTAACTGAGGCATTGCTTTTAGGCAAAGCAAAAACTCCTGATGAATTGAGAGACTATCTTCATTCTATTTCACGTTGAAAAGTGTTGTAGCAATTTACGGGAAAGAGCAATAGTTCAAAATGAATAACGAGGAGAGATTGTGGAGCCGCCATGTGAACGCTCACTTGAATGCAGCGAATGTAAAAAACCTATTACCACGATCTATACAGAGATCGTAGGCAAAACTGTCTATCGCATCTGTATGTGCGCAGATTGCCCCGTGCTACAACATCGCCTGCGAGGCACCCCTTCACATCCGTGCCACCCCTCAGACGCTCTGGAAACAGGGCTTTGCTGCGGCAATTGCGGCACTACGGCCGATGAAATACGTATGGGAGCACCTCTGGGCTGCAGCCTTTGCTATGAGGTCTTTGAAGATCTTTTGACACACGAGCTTGTATCGGCAGAAAAATTCTTGCATAAGCAGCCTCCTCACAATAAAATTTCACCTCTTCATTTAGGTAGGATCCCCGGGCAGGCCGCCGAAGTCAATCTTGCACAAAGGCTTCTTTCCCTGCACCAGGCTCTCAATGAGACGCTCAGCAAAGAAGACTACGAACAGGCCGCATGGCTCAGAGACCAGATAAAAGCACTTACGGAGGACACTCAAAATCATGGCCAAGGAACTTCCCCTCAGTAATTTCCCCTTTACCTCTATGCGTTCTCCGTGGAACAATAATCAAAATATTATTTGGCTGGCGACTACTTTGCGTTTATTTAGAAATATTGAAAAATTCCCCTTTCCACATAAGCTGGATGCCGAGAGAAAAAAACATATTCTGGCTCTCACGACAAAAGCCTTTCTTGGCATCAATTCTCTTTCACAGCCCCTTGTCTTGAAATCAGAAGAAACTTCTGCAACGCAAAGAGAATTTCTTCTGGAGCATTTTTTGATTACAGAAGGCTTTCATGAAGCGCACCAGGGAACTGCCTTTGGTCTCGACACAACAGGAGAGCTGCTCGCTCTGTTCAATCTCAGAGACCATCTGCAGCTACAATATACCGATACAACAGGCAACATTGAAAAGAGCTGGTCCAAGCTGATTACCCTGGAAAATAGCATCCAGCAAACCCTCAACTTTGCATTTCTACCAAAATTTGGCTTTCTTACCTCCGATCCTACTCACTGCGGGACGGGACTTGTCGTCTCTGCCTACCTCCATCTGCCAGCCTTAATCCACACAGGGACGCTTACCCCTATTCTGGAACAGGAAAAAAATGAGGGAATTCAGTGCTGCGGCTTGCAAGGCGATCCGGACACTTTGATAGGCGATATCTTAATGGTAAAGAATATCTACACATTAGGGGTAAATGAAGAGGCAATTCTTGCCGCTGTGCGCAACGCCATTTTACATCTTGTCGTTGCTGAAAAAAATGCCCGAGAGCATATCAAATCAAAGGAAAAAGAGACTTTCAAAGATCGAGTCTCTAAAGCTGTTGGACTGCTGAAATATTCGTATCAATTAGACACTCTGGAGGCACTGAGTGCCATCAGCATGTTGAAGCTGGGCATTGAATTAGGTTGGGTCAAAGGAATGAGCGTCAAAGAGATCAATAGCCTTCTCTTTGATTGTCGTAGGATTCATCTCGCCTATCTTCTTCACGAGACGAATCCTACAGAAGACATTGCTAT
>CAYOTQ010000118.1:0-5707 GCA_964406915.1 uncultured bacterium | reverse complement strand
TATATTTAATTCAATTTTTTATAAATAGCAAACATAGTCTCAAAATCTTTATTACTTATGTTTTCAGTCACGGTTGCAAAGTCACGATCAAGCAACTCATTCGGAAATGATTGAATAGCAGCATACACGCCTGTATCGAAAATCATTCCTATAGGATAGGAATCTGAAGCATTTAGGATAAACATCAACAACCTCCCAATATCTTGGTAGGTTTTTTCCTCTACCGGATCAAGTGATTTGCCGGGTGGTAGTTCGGGTCTAAAAAGCCCATTATGATATTCTTTAAAGGGCATCTTTTCGGCCAGTGATGAAAAAAGTAAACTTACAAAGTCTCGGCTCAAGCCTCCCTGGTCAACACCTTCTTCTCCTATAAATTTGGTGCTTATTCGATTAACAAATGTTTTTGTATCCAGGTTTTTCATTAACCTATCAAGAGGCTGCTGAGGCTTTTCTTTGATTTCATCTCGTGTTGTAGCAATAAAATTTTTATCTGGAGCACACGTGTCTATCAGATGTTGAAGAATGTCTCTTGTGGACATAGTACTGCTTAAAAGAGTCTGTGTTGCTCGAAGTACATAAGGTCTTTCTATTTCTGGAATCGTAGCCATTATAATCGAAAGATCTATTATCTCACGTCCATTCATGTTATTTCTCAAGAGAGGTGTGATATCTGCAGCCACACTAGTTCTTTGAATGTGAGGAATGGTTGACGCTAAATGCACAAGCTCTGCTATCTCATCTGCATTCTTGATATGTCTCAAGAGAGGCATGATATCTGCAATCACACTAGCCCTTTCAGGGTGAGGAATTCCAGCAGCTATTCTCAAAATTTGTACTATTTGGTCTGTGGTGAAAGTATCTCTCAAAAGAGGTTTGATGTCTTGAATCAACTGAGATCTCCCTTCTTCAGGAAGCTGTTTGGTTGTTACTAGGAGCTCTACTACTTCATGCCCCTTCATGGAATCTCTCAATAGAAGTTTGACATCTTGAATCACATAAGATCTTTCTATTCGGGGAATCGTGGCCATTAAAGTCATAATGTGTGCGATGTCGTTGCCAGTCATAGCCTGATTCAATAGAGGTATGGAATCTTGAATCGCATCGAATCTCTTTTCTTGAGGAATGTCTTTAATTGTCTTTAGAAGGTATACTACGCTATGCCCACTCATAGTATCTCTTAAAAGAGGAAGAGTGTATTGGATGAAAAGAGCTCGTTGTGTTTGGGGAATAGTGTTTATTACCTCTAAGAGACCTACCATTTCGTCGGCAGACATAGATTCACGAAACAGTGGAAGTGTATCTCGAATTAAAGCAGCTCTCTCTCTTTCTGGAATTTGTTGAATGTGAGTTTGCAACTTAAGATCATTTTCTCCGAGACGCTTTGGTATAATGACAGATAGCCAATAAACATCGTCGATATGTAATTTATTTTCATTAGCAAATGAGAGCGCTTGGATTTTTTGATCTAAGGTTAATTTATTTCGAGGGCCCTCAAAAAGTGCATTTATAATGATCTCAGGACTCTTGGAAGTGTATTCCTGTAGAAATTTTAAGTTCTTAACAAGATCGTGGCATCTGCCAAAAAATGTAAATGATCTAACGAGATTCTTTATCTGTTCTTTAATTGCATAGTCTTTTACTGTGGGGTACATGAGTATAAGAAGCTCATTAAGCTTCTTACATTGGTCCGGGCTACTTTGCTGTCTAAAGTTCGTAAGAAAGGATTGGAATAGAGCGCGCGCCTGGGGATTTTGTGTGCTGTGAAGGCGTTTTTCATAAAGAGACTTCAATGAGTCTATGATTATGTCAGGATCAGTTGAATTTTGTTTCTCTGATAAAGACTGCATGAACGCTTCATCATCTGAAAGGCCTGCTTTTTGTTTTTTTCGAGGGCCCTCTTCTTGGTCTGCCTTACGCTTACGAGAAACTGGTTCTGAAAAAGACATGTCGACCTCTTCATCTTGGTACGTCTCATCCCAAGCTTTTTGAAGTGCTTGCCTGCCAATATCATTCGTAACTCTGCTCGCTTCTTTTTTCAAATGACCTATTTTCTGTATCTCTCTTTTGGATTTTTTTGTAGGTCTTTGTCCCTCTTCAATCTCAGAAGGTGAAAGTTTTTTTTGTGCTACTTCATCAGGTTTTTCCTCTTCTGTTCTTTTTCGTTTTTTTTGATGCGACACTTGAGGATGTAAAGGAATATCGCCCTGATTACTTGGAGGAAGTTCAAAAGACATAAAAACCTCATTACTAGCACTTAAAAATTTAAATACTACAATAATAGATTTATATCAATTTTTAATTTTAATTATGTAAAACTGATTGAGTAATTTTACACATCATCTTATAGCCACTTGAGCTCAGGAATATTCTCTTTATGTTTGTGGGATTCCTGAAAACACAGAACTCAGGTTAAAATTGTACGAGCAAGGTCTTGATCCTTTTGGAGATTCGGTGTATCTGAAAGAGAAAACCCGAAGGTTATCATGATGCAACTCTCTTTATATACAGCCTTGGATAAACGACTGTATGATCCCCACAGCATCCTAGGTTTACATACCTCAAATGGGCAAAAAGTGATCCGCTTGTGGCGTCCAGGAGCCGAAAAGGTATTTTTGAAGGTGCGCTCCGACATCGTACAGGCCACGCAGGTACAGGAATCGGGGCTGTTTGAATATCAGGCGCCCCACGACCTGGCGCCTAGCGAATACCAGATTTTTCATCAAAATGGCCTTCTTGCTCACGATCCATATGCCTTCATGCCTACATTTGGAGAGATCGATCAATACCTCTTTGGCATGGGTGTCCATTACAACTTGCACCAACAGATGGGTGGACGGTTGGCTTGCCACCAAGGAGTGCACGGGGTGAAATTTACGGTGTGGGCACCTTCGGCAAAGAGCGTCTCTTTAGTTGCTGATTTTAATTTCTGGAATGGAAATCAAAACCCTATGCGTTCGCTCGGCAGTTGTGGGGTGTGGGAGCTTTTTGTGCCAGGTTTGCAAGCAGGAGAAAAATATAAGTTTGAGATACGTACGCAGTCTGGCGAGCTGTTGATCAAATCAGATCCTTATGCTCTTTCTAGCGAAGTGCGTCCTCACACAGCCTCTGTAGTGGCTGCTTATGACTCTCATGTATGGCGTGATCATGACTGGATGGAGCAAAGAAAGCATAAGACATTGAGCCGCCCAATGACAATTTATGAGGTCCATCTGGGCTCATGGAAGAGGCATGATGGCCAGTTTTTGAACTACCGACAGCTGGCTCACGAGCTTGCTGCGTACTGCAAGGAGATGGGATTTAGCCATGTAGAGCTTCTCCCAATTGCTGAACATCCGCTGGATGAGTCTTGGGGCTATCAAGTGACAGGTTTTTTTTCTGTTACTAGTCGTTTTGGATCGCCATCTGACTTTCAGTACTTTGTCGACTATCTTCATCAACACCAAATAGGCGTGATTATTGATTGGGTGCCAGGTCACTTTCCTACCGATGCCTTTGCTTTGGCACAGTTTGATGGCACCTGTCTGTATGAGCATGCTGACCCAAGACAGGGTTTTCATCCTCACTGGAATACCTCTATTTTCAATTTTGGACGTGTTGAAGTCTCTAATTTTCTGATTTCGAGCGCGTTGCTGTGGCTGGATATATACCATGTAGATGGTCTTCGTGTTGACGCTGTAGCCTCTATGCTCTATCTTGACTACGGACGAGATAATGGAAACTGGATCCCAAATAAATATGGCGGGAAGGAAAACCTGGAGGCTATTGAATTTCTCAAGCATGCAAATTCTGTGATTCATGAGCGCTTTTCTGGGGTTCTCACCATTGCAGAAGAGTCCACCTCTTTTGCAGGGGTCTCTCATCCTTTACAGTGGGGTGGGCTGGGTTTTGATCTTAAATGGAATATGGGGTGGATGAATGACACGCTTCGATACGTACAGAAGGAGCCTATCTTCCGCTCCTATCATCATCAAGATCTTACCTTTGGACTTCTCTACGCCTTTTCTGAAAAATTCGTGCTCGTACTTTCGCATGACGAAGTGGTCCATGGCAAACGCAGCCTCCTCAGCAAGATGCCAGGAGATATGTGGCAAAAATTTGCCAATCTACGGCTGCTCTACAGCTATATGATCTGCCAGCCGGGAAAGAAGCTGCTCTTCATGGGAGGGGAGATTGGACAATGGAATGAGTGGTACTGCAATCAGGAGATGGAGTGGATGCTCCTAGAATTTCATACCCACAAGGGACTGCAGCAATGTGTCAAAGAGCTCAACCATTTCTACCTTCATGAAAAGGCTCTGTGGGCCGACGATTTTAGCTATTATGGTTTTGAATGGGTAGATTTTCATGATGCTCACAACAGCGTCATTAGCTATTTACGCAAGGCAGAAGGCTCTACGCTGCTTTGTATTCACAACTTTACTCCCCAGTTTCATCTGGAGTATGTGGTGGCGACAAAGGCAGTTGCTCATATTGAAGAAGTATTCAATAGTGATGATGCGCGTTATGGCGGTTCAGGAAAAGTTTTGCTGCCAGTCGAAATACTTCCTCATGGGGTGAGGGTGCAACTTGCTCCGCTTGCAACTGTGATTTATCGCATTGAATTTTGAGAGTCGTAACTGACATCACGATGTACTTCTTGATAAAATGCAAGAAAATCAGATTTTGTAAAACAGCGGATAAGAGATAGACAATTTCCATTCCAATGCCTATTCTTTTCTCTCTTTCAATTGGAGAGATATGAATAAAGAAGCATATGAAGCGCTTTGCGATGAAGTCTGGCATCATAATAGACTCTATTTTCAAGAAAATAGTACTGAAATATCTGACGATGCCTATGACGCTCTTGTGCTCAAGCTGCAACAAGTAGAAGCTGATCATCCTGATTGGGTCTCCGATACCTCTCCAACACGGCGAATTGGAGAAAAGCCGCTAAGTGGATTTTCCGATGTTGTACATTCCCAGCCAATGCTATCGCTAGAAAAAGCCTTTACGAAAGAAGAGGTTGAAGAGTTTCATGAGCGCATGCTACGTCTTCTTGAAACAACACATGTCCATTACTGCGCAGAGCTGAAAATGGATGGGCTTGCCATTGCGGCTATTTATGAAAAAGGCCGATTTGTAAAGGCTGTGACCCGGGGCGATGGTCGAGTTGGCAGCGATGTGACGCAAAACCTCAAAACACTCAAAATGTTGCCGCTTCGTCTGAAAGGAGATAACATTCCAGATCTATTGGAGGTGAGGGGAGAGGTCTTCTTGCCGAAAAAGGCATTTGACGAGATGAACGCCGAAAGGCATCAGTTGGGCCTCCCTTTGTGGGCAAACCCGCGCAATGCAGCAGCAGGTTCGCTCAAACTTTTAGATCCTGCTGAGGTGGCAAAGCGCACAGAACTCTCTGTCGTCTTTTATTCTGTGGCCACATATGACCCTCGCATCCCGAACAGCCAGTATGAAATGCAGTTTTTCTTGGCTTCTTTAGGATTGCCTACGGTATCTCTCTTTTTGCAAAAGCATTTTAGCAGAGATTTTACAAGTTCTGCTCGTCTTTCCACGCCAGATGAGATCATGCAGTTTGCTGGTATTGTACAAAAGATGCGCCCAGATCTTCCTTTCGTCATCGATGGACTTGTGATAAAAATCGATAACCTCAAGGCAATGGATCAGCTGGGCACTACAGGCAAGCATCCTAGAGGAGCGCTTGCCTTGAAAT
>CAYOTQ010000117.1:1388-5714 GCA_964406915.1 uncultured bacterium | reverse complement strand
AGCGCCTTCATGGTGGATGGCAAACAGATCTCCTAGAAAGAGCGCCGACTTGATATCATGTGTGACAATAATTGTGGTAGCGTTGAGCTCTGTATGAGTCTGGCTGATGAGTTCATTAATCTGTGCGGCAGTGACAGGATCCAGACCTGTCGTCGGCTCATCGTAGAGGATAATCTTCGGTTTATAGATAATCAGGCGCGCCAGAGCCGCTCGGCGTTTTTGTCCACCGGATAATTCTGAAGGCATTTTCTTTTGAAAACCGCTTAAGCCAACTTTTGCAAGCGACTCTTCCACACGATCTTCTAGCTCGCTGAGAGCTACGCGCGCGTGATGTTCTTTGAGATAAAAAGCAACATTTTCACCAACAGTAAGGGAGTCAAAGAGGGCAGAGCTTTGAAAGAGCATGCCCAGCTGGCGTAGAGTTTGGTAGAGCTCACGTTGCGAAAGCTCAGAAATCCTCGCCCCATTGACCTCAATATATCCAGAATCGGGCATTTCAAGCCCTGCGATTTGTCTAAGGAGCACGCTCTTGCCAACGCCAGAGCGGCCAAGGATGATCATGATTTTGCCATCAGGCACTGACAGCGTCAGTCCCTTTAGCACCTGAATTGTCTGATACTTCTTCCATATATTATGCGCGTAAATCATACATCTCCAATCAACACCCAATAGGACGCATTTAGCGCAAGTGTGAGAATAAAATTGGCAATAAGAATAGATGAGTAGCAGATGACCACGCTATTGGTAGTACTTTGCCCTACGCCCGCTGCGCCACCACGAGTATTCATCCCTCGCCAGCAAGAAATTGTCACGATGAGCAGGCCAAAAACAAAAGATTTTGACAATCCTGAAAAAAGGTCAAACCAAGAGATAAATGAAGGCATGGGATCAAAAAAGGTATGTGGTTCCATGCCGTAGGCTTGAACGGCAATTAAATAGCCCCCAAGAATACCCATCGCACAGCTAAATATTGTCAGTACAGGGACCATGGCCGTCATGGCAATAAATCTCGGGGCTACAAGGTAGCGCAATGGATCGACAGCCATTGACCGAAGAGCATCTATCTGCTCAGTAACCCGCATTGAACCCAGTTCAGCTGCAATTGCAGCGCCCACTCGTCCTGTTATCATGAAGGCGGTGAGAATCGGCCCCAATTCGACAAACATCGATTTGGCGACCATCACTCCGGTTGTCGAAGTAAGGCCTTTGTCTGCAAGCTGAAAGTAGGCCTGAGCTGCAAGAACCATGCCGGTCGAAAGTCCAGTGATGGCAATCACAGGAAGAGAGAGTACGCCTATATCATACAGCTGATTGCGTACTAATTTCCACGATGGAGGCTGACGGATGCTCCTGGCAATCACTTGCATCGTCATGCAGGTAAAATTACCAAGACAGTTAAGAAAATATTTTATTACATGCAACATAGACTCTACTATACACCAATCAATAATTTATTTTCCATTCCAGAGAGAGTTGTGTCTCTTCATCGTCACCAACAGTAGCTTTTGCCGTGATATTTTTTGCTACAGTAGCCTCCACGCCAACGCGATTAGCTTCGTTGGTGACATCTTTGGAAAGTGTCACAATCACCCCATCTGAAATGTACTTGCCTACTTGGACAGATACTTCGTTAGAAAGGGATTGTGGTGGACCAACACTATTGGCAGATGAGCCAAAGTCAATACGGTCAATATGAAGTGTCTGTTTGACCTTTTCGAGAATGTCCACAGATTGTGTTGAGGAGTTTTTTAGCTTTAAAAGAAGCTGTGCAAGCTGGAGTCCCTCAACAGGAGAGATTTCCTCAGCGCTCTTATTAAAGAGAATCCAGGAGAGAACCTCTTTTTGGGACATCGCGGGAGTTGATTGAAAATCGAGTCTTGGAGCAGTCATAGGGCCTCGTAAGATGATTTGTGTCGACACTTGGCCTGTAGTATTGCTGGCAACTACATTCATCATAGAGAGGGAGAGATCCCCGTTGAAGTCAATGCTGCCCTTATTGATGAGAAATTTTTTGCCTCCAATTGCAAGATTTGCTGCAATAGTCTCCATTTTGCCAGTAAGCTCTACTGTGCGATCTTTTGAAGAAAGGTGGACATTTCCTTTCCACTCGGACTCAAGACCCATGCCATACACTTTGCCATTTTTTGGCATTGAAAGATTTATGTCTGTAAGAAAACAAAAACGGGTAGGGGCTGTTTTTGCAGAGGGCTGCTGATCATTATTGATATAGGTGATGTCGATCTCCGGAACATCATTCATACTGTTTGCTTTCAAAAAAATGTTCGCTTCCGTCACTTCTGCATTAGCAGAGAGGAGCACGGTATTGAGAGTGCTTGGGAGGAATGTACCAGAGAGGGTAAGGGTTCCACTCGCTTGTGCATTTGCGTCTTCCAGAGACACTGCTACAAATTTAGAAAAAGAGCCTTGCAGCTGGTAAGAAAGACCCAACAGTTGAGAAAATGAGAGATGGGCTGTGCCTGTAAATACTCCCTCTTTTTCGTCGACAGCCGAAATGGTATCACAGATGAGCTCATCTTTGTCAAAATGGGCGTTCATTTTGACTTGGTTGAGTGTGCAGCCTATTGGAGGAATGGTGAGACTTCCTTGTAGCCATGAGAGAGAGCCCGAAAGCTCTGGCATACTTGCTGTTCCTGAGAGCTTCATATCCAGTAGTACAAGGCCGCTGAGCAGTTGATTGCCATCAAATAAGGAAGAAGTAATAGAGTCAATTTCGACTTCTCCAGTAAGGCTTGCGA
Organism: uncultured bacterium; assembly: GCA_964406915.1. Lineage (GTDB taxonomy): Bacteria > Chlamydiota > Chlamydiia > Chlamydiales > FEN-1388 > CAYOTQ01. Next base: position 2,958 of record CAYOTQ010000117.1, on the reverse strand, counting down.
GGCAGCTTCCATCTTCTTGCATCGAGCAGCGAACAGGAGCAAAAGAGAGCTTGAGAGGCAAAGAGACACTGAGTTCTATCGGACGCTTGACACTCATTCCTTGTAGCTCGGCAGTCAACTCACAGCGCTGGTTTTGCAGATGTAGCTGCCCTGAGGCCATAACAGGAGGATATTGAAATTCGTCAGGATTCCAAAAAAAGAGATCAGAGGAAGCAAACGTACAGGCGGCTATCGGTTCCTGAGGTGAGCCGCTGAGCTCTATTTTGCCAGACACTGTCCCAAATACCGTTACATTGGTAAGGAAAGGGTCGAGCAGCTCAAGAGGCATCGTATCACTCATCAAAAAAGCTTGAAGTTCTGTGGCTGTCTGATGCCAGCTACCGGAGATGCTAGCAGAGGTATCTGATTGAATCATAAACGGCTCGACATGCAATAAGGAGTCCTTTATTCCAGCAAGCAAAGGTTTATCATTCGAAAAATGGTGCACGCCCACATGGGCATCTAATTTGTCTATGCAAACAGAAGGCTCTTTTCGATCAAGAGTCGCTGAGCCAGCAAGTTCCAGGGAGAGGGGAAGGTATTTGCTTGTCCCTTGAAGGCTGAGCTGAAAAGGAGCGCTGGCAGCTGTCATAAATGGGATCTCTGCATGAAAGTTGGCAGTTTCTAAAGAACAGGCAGCTATGTGGATATCTTTTCCAGAGGCTGTAAGACTGAGCTTGTCTGAATCAAAGGTGAGATCCAATCCTACCAGGCCCGACAGCGGCGCGCTCAGATATTTACCAAGAAATGCAATATCATCACTGTTGCTTTGCAAGTTGCCTTGCACGCAGAGAGGGTAGAGCGAAGAGTGCACATTCCCTGCAAGTTCATAGCCGCCGCATGAGATTGTCACTGACGAGAGGTCGAAGTCTGTATGTGCATCTGTTTGCCAGTTTGTGCTGCATTTTATTGCCAGAGGAGCGAGATGGCCTTGAGTCTTTAGTGCAGTAGAGGCTGCAAAAGAGCCTTTCCATTGTTGGTTGATCTCAGAGGCAGTAAGTGTGCATGAGAGGTCAGAGAGCGTATACTCTTTGAAAACAAATTCCGATGATGAGAGCTGAAAGACAATCGTAGGCGGTGAGTCGGGACGTTCTTTTTCATTTTGAAGGTGACAGGAGCCTTCAATACCTCCTTTGATTGGAATGCTGTCTGCAATAAAGCCAGCTCGTTCTCCATCAGCAATTAACGCTGTAGTGGCAAAGGTACTTTCAGGATGCTCAGCATCCAGATTCGGATGCAGCTTATGATAAGAAAAGCTATTTGTAGCAAAGGCAAAAGAGGAGCTACTTGTGGCTTCAAGTGAGCCATTGGCAGAAAAGCGAACAAAAGAGGCAAAAGGACCTTTACTCGTTCGATTAATCCCCATCAACTGCCACTCTCCTTTGAGAAGAGGTTCTATAGTTTCTTGTGCTACTGCTTGGCGAAGAAGTTCTGTTTTTCCTTGTAATTCACAATGTAGGCTCATCTGGTCAATCGGGATATTGATAAAGACACTTCCTTCAGGAGTTTTTTTTGTCTCAATATTCACAAG
>CAYOTQ010000117.1:0-1378 GCA_964406915.1 uncultured bacterium | reverse complement strand
ACAAGAGCATGAGCCTCTTTTTCTGTGATAGAGGCCTTTATCTCGAGGCTTCCAGGCGAGGTGTTGGCAGCGTAAGGAGTGAGCGTCAGCTGGGAGCAAAAGGTAGACTTATTTGCAAGCCAGTGAAGAGATCCTGTCGCTGTATATTCTATCTCTACTTCTTGCGATTTATGAAAGCTGCTGAGAAGCGGAGCAGAAAAACTACGAGGAAGTGTAATGTGAGAAAGGTGTAACCACGAGATTTTAAGGGAGCTTTCCGGCAGCGGTATATCAGTGCTGTCAGAAGTATCAAGAGAGTTTAGATGCGTGAGGTCAACGCCATTTGCTCCTATATAATGAAAGGAGATATTGCCGCATAAAATATCAAACCAGGAGGGTACAAGATCGAGCGTCTGAATGCTAATAAGCTTTTTTCGTAGAGGCAAATTTTGGGCGTCTATCCCATTTTCCGAACAGACAATGGATTCAACTCGAAGAAAAAAAGGGGGCAGGCCGCTCAGCGTCCCGAGTTCCACCTGGCACCCCGTTTCTTTGGCAATATAGGCACAAATAGATGATCGGCCCCATTTTTGGATGGGGTCAATCTGCAGTGCTATCCATAATAAAAAAATTACAGCAATACAAGTAATAAAAAGGGAGCGAACAATAATTTGCATCATCTATTCCTCTTTTCATTACATTATCTCGTTTGTATAAATATAGCAAAGAAAACTTCTTCTAGTAAGAGGTTGTTACTTTGGTGGACAAGGCTCCGGTGTTGGGCGAATTGTGATAGACTGTGTCAAGAGGGCTGTGGGTCCTCCGTTATTATTGACAGTATGTCCGGTAAAGATCTGCTTTGTGGAAGTCCCTGCAGAGTTAGTCACTTTCAATGACACCTCAAAATCGCCATCCGTTGCATAGGTATGCGTAATGGTCGGAGAATCTGTCGTCTCAATGCCGCTGCCGTCTCCAAAATCCCATTCATAGGTCGCAATTGTGCCTACTGGACTAAATGACTGGCTGGCATCAAAGGTAGAAGCAGAGCCTGCTGGTGCGCGGTGGCACTTGAACAGTGCAAATGGAGCTTGATCAGGAACAATCTCTATTGTTCTTGAAGAAATACCTGTAATGATTATCGGCATTACCGTACGAGTGACTAAGTCAATAGGTTGTACGGCGCCAGGATTGCCTATTTGGGCTGCGTAGACATAATGTCCATCTGGAGTGACGGCAAGACCTTGTGTACGTCCATCGACATAAAAGGTTTCAATTATGGTATTTGAAGGAATGGCAATCTGGCTGACTGTATCATCACCACTCCCGGAGGTATAAAGGCTGCTGCTTACCTCAATTGCAAATCCGTTGGCAGGTATGGTGACTAACGGCATCTCGACGT
>CAYOTQ010000116.1:995-5715 GCA_964406915.1 uncultured bacterium | reverse complement strand
TTTTGTATCTGCATCCTGGTGCATAAGTCTCCTTGGGTTGATTCGTATATAGAATTATGCCACAATTTACTGATACAAAAACTATTAACCTGAGTTCTTGGTTTTTCTCTCGATGGAATACACAGAGAGAAAAACCAAGAACTCAGGTTATTATGAACGAACGCAAGGAGAATCTCAGCATGAGCTTTGGGAATATCGAGTGGCTAGCTTGCAAAGCAACAGCGCTGATAGCAGCGCCCTTCCAATGGATAACGAGCCACCTACCGGTATCTGCAAAATGTTTCCATGACATACAGGCTGTCTACCTAAAGAGAATTGAGCAGCTACAAGAAAATTGTGAAAAAGCCTTCACCGAAATTTTAACTCTTAAGAAGCGTGCACAAGAAATAAGCAGACATCGCCAATACCTCTGTTCATATTATAAAAATGAACTTGAAAAGCGTCGCTTCGAAAAGGTCTTTCAAGAAAGTATTAACGCAAGCTTATCTCGTAAAATCGCTGTGCTAGAAGCAGAAAATCAACAGCTCAAAGACAAAATTTTGCAGCTCTCTTCGAAAGACGTGCAACCTAGTGATGATACCTTCATGGACATCGACGATGGCGATAGGCTCATAACTCGAGGTGCTTGAAGAGCTCTACAATCATCTCATCATTTTGGGAAGCAGAAACGGCATGAATCCCATTAACCTGAGGATGAATCTGTGTTAATTTCCTGACTATGCCAAGCGAGCTATTCAGACTTTCTTTCTGAAATTGTGCGGTATCGTCTATCTGAGCCAGCTGCTTTGTTACAGCCTTAGGAATATATATTCCCGGCACAGCTGCAATCCGCTGTACCTGCTGAGCATTTCTGAGTGGAAGTACGCCGCAAATAAGAGGAATATCTAGCTTTCTATACTCCCTTTCAAAATAGCTCAAAAACTCCTCTGCTGCTGAGATGTCAAACAGAGGCTGAGAGATAAGATAGTCGGCACCGGAAGCTATTTTACGAGCAAGTCTTTCAGCTTCATGTTGCATGTTTTGTGAGCTAGGCGTCAGATTCACAGCACAGCCTACAGTAAACCGAGTGGGATTCACAAGAGCATCCCCAGAAAAACTTTTGCCTTTATTCAGATGTTCTTTGACCAAACGAACGACCTGATCGGTTTCCAACCCACTATCACTGATAAGCCTGGGGTTTAACTGCCGCAGTTCTTGCGATGGCGAATCTCAATTTACTAACAGTATATTGTCAACAACCTCTTTGGCGATGGATAAAAGTTCGGCTTCAAGATCTCCGGCAAGTTTATGTCCAACCGTCACATGCAGGGTTGTAGGAGTATGGGTATTTTTAAGTACATCTCGATAAAATTGAAGATTTGGCACACAGGGTTTTCCTCGAGGATGACTAGGGACGGTCAATTCTGTAGCTCCCAGGGCAACGAGTTTTTGAATGCGGCCATTTAAAGAAGAGTACTGCTGAGGAAGTATTTCTACGATTTTTTTCCGTAGACGGCGTACTGGATGTTCTATAGGGCTTGGATGGGGATGCGCAGCTTTAAGTTCAGATTTAAGTTCTAGAAAACGAAGTAAGTTCATAATGTTCGGCTCCAAAAGGAGGATAGAGTAGCCTATCTATTACTTAACTTCCACTCTTATTGTCCATCCATTCTTATAAATAAAAATACATTTTGTTTATTGATAGATAATGTAAAACAACTTAAAATATTTGTTTTTTGATAAAGGATAATTATGAACATATCGGATAATACAATCAATAATTACGACCTCGCAAGACTTCAACGCCGTCATAAAATGTGTCTTCGCGATGCCTTAGAGACAGTCTGCGCCAATCATCACAACAAGTTCCTCTCTATTCTTCATCAAAGTCTCAAACAGAACCTGGATCCGACTTCGCCTAAGCGAGAATGTTCACTCCAGGATTTTCAACAGGATTTTCAAACAGAGTTCCTTCAGACTCAAAGAGAAATGCAACCTACTGATGTCGCAATACAGATTCTTCAAGCGGCATGCAATAAAGAAAGTCCCTTGCACGCCTGTTTTCCTCCTCACATCAGTGCTCCCGCAGAGGCATTCGAAGAAGCGACAAAAAATATAGCCAAAGTAATTTTAGAAAACTTTTTTGGCAAACATGGAACAAAACGAGTTTTCCAAGAAGGGATCAATGATGCCCTCAAGATTGAGGGACCTCCGGCAAAGAAACCAAAGATCGCTGCACCTACTACTCAAGTGTCATTTGAGTTACCCGAAGAAATAGTCATAAGAATATTTGAATTCTTTAGGGGACAAATTGGCACAGGTTTGCGTGCCGACCAACTCCTTGGTGGTGTCTGTAGACAATGGCGTGTGATCATTCATAGCTATCGATTTGTAAGGGAAGAAGATTATGTAGTGATTCGCCAGCCTATTGTACTAGGTAACAAAACGACCCAAGATAGACACACAATTGCCCGTGTATTCAAAATACACCCCCAAGTTAATGGCATCCCGGAGATCAGCCTTGCCACACTTTCACAAGAAGGAAATGCCGGTGAGTCTACCTATGGAGTGTTCGGAGTAGGGAAAGAGCAGGGGGAATACTATCACCATGAAAGAAGGCCACAAACAGATATTCTCACAAGAATTCTTGCAACAGGGGACAAAAGTGCTACTTTAGATACCATCCAAATTTTAAGCGAAAAAGATCTCGCTGAACTGGCCAAGCAAGTCCTGAAAGTCTCTGAGATCTTAACAACCGCACATTCCGTCGGTACCTGGATAAACGTTAGCGCGGAAGAAAAAATCAATCAAATCAACAGAAAGAAATTCCTACAATTTGTTGAGGATCTTTTCAAGATCCATGCTACCATAAAAAAAGCTCGTGATTACTGCAACTTCAATGGCAGCCAGAAGAAAGAAGTGCCGTCATCCCTAGATGACTCAGAAGAGATGCTGACATTGCCGTTTGAAGAATGGAACGCAATTTATATTCAGCCTCTGCTTCAAAAAATAGATCTCGGAGTTCAGCGACTTGCTGAAGACCTGGTAAAAAAATCGTGAATTTTAAGAAGAACTGTATACCATAGTGAGCTCTAACAGGAGCTTGCTATGGCGCTTTCTTTCAATAGAACCTCTTTCGAAACCTTATTCCCGTGCCCGTGCCTCTGCCAGTGCCTGTGCCCGCCCTTTCCCGATTAGTTAGTTCTTCGAGCTATTCAAGCTCCTCCGATGATATCTTTTCAACTTCTTTCAGACCCTTCGGCCATCTTCACCACCGCCTAGCCCTCTCATCTCCAGCAGCGATTTATTCCGTTCTCGAAGATGCTCAGGTGCGGCTTCTCGATAATTGGCGTTTCTCTGAGGTGGTATGATGAGAGTCGACCCATGGATAAAACTAGCTCTATAACACCTCTCTCGGTCATAGGCTCCATCAGCATATGTGCGCTTGACCGTTTTTGGAGCAGCATCAAGAAATTCGGGATAAATTTTATGGTCAGGTGTCTTATTGTCGGTGAGTTTGACAAAGAGGATTTCATTCGAGTCAGGACAAATAGCCAGAGGACACAAGTATTTATTTTAGCTATACAAAAATAAATACAAGATTTGGCCAGCAATTCCCGCTAGAGATAAATATCAGGATGAGCAAGGTAGATATAATAATAAAAATAAAATTTATGCGATTTTCAGCGAGAATCCTATAGTTTTACTTTATCCTATGTACCTTGATTTTTCTTTTCCTAATTAACAAAAGTTGCGTATTACTAACAGCTACAAAACCATATTGCTGCAGCCAAAACAAAGCTGATTACCTTTAATTCAAAACCTCGGTTTACGACTGTGTGTATCGTTTTTGGGAATAGGTCGGTGAAAAAGGAACAGAGCCTAGCAAGACAACTCTTGAATTGCTTGCCATATTGCCAGATAGCGTGGTAGATAGAGGCATTGAAATACAAGACTACGAACAAGATCCATCTCGTGTATGGGCAAGTCCCGTAGAATGGTGCTGGAAGAAGAAAAAATAAAAGCACTCTTTGAACATGTGATGCGCAATTTCTTCATGTTAAATTTTGGGTGTGCTTTTGAAGTCGTGCTATATCATCCTTCAGCAAGCCTTCTTTATTGTTCTCAAGGAATTCCTGTATAATAGACTTTAAAGACTCCGCATTTTCTTGATTTTTCGATATTAGCTCTTGAACATGTCCGAAAACTCTTTGAATTGCCCCTGCATTTATTTGTCTTTTCATCGAAAGAAACTCATCTTTCACGATTATCATATTCTTACTATGATCACTAGAAGAATCAAAATATTTTCTTATGTTTTCTTCACATTCATTATATTTTTTTAAACGCGAGAACAACAAATTTATAATAGATTTAACATCTTTGCTATCAGTTATTCCTTCATAAAAATTTGAAAAAATTTTACTATATGAAATTAAATCGCGGTAAATTGGACTGCCTTTGAGCTCTTCATTAAGAAATTTATTGTTATCCTCTGAAAAATCCTTACCAGTAATAATATTTACCGTTAAATTTATTATTGATTCTTTATTTTTTTCACTTTTATCGTCTTCAGTGCTGCTTTCAATAAATTTAATTCTTTCTTCAATAATTTTAGGCACAGCGTCCCTCCGCAATCCAGTATACATGTCTTTGGTTAGAGGATAGATTTTTTCAAATATTTTATTTGCTTTTCTCAAGACTTCAAAATCATCTTTTGTAATGAGTGTACCACTTGCTC
>CAYOTQ010000116.1:0-985 GCA_964406915.1 uncultured bacterium | reverse complement strand
TATACAGAGTTTTCGGTTGTGATCGCTGCTTTTTGCTTTCTTTAAGATTTTTTATTCCTTCATTAATTAAAGCCTGATCAAAATCTGAAAATGTATTTAAAATAGCATCTCTCAAATTTTCTTTATTTCCATTCGAAAAAATAAGAGCACGTCCAATATATGCTATTTTTTCCTTAATAGTATTGGCAACCTCAATTTTTTTACCATCCAACGAATAGCACCAGCCACCCTCTTCCCCGCTTTTTTTTAAGGCTTCATAATTCTCTTTTCCTTCGCTAGATACATACATAAACTACCTCAGAAAGTTAAGGGAATACTCTATTCGTATTATATAATAATATTTAATTTATAACCTGGTAAATGTTTACTGAATGCAACATTTTTGGCCGTTTTCATCATTTTGAGGGTTTTCAACAAATTGTTTTTTGCATGATAAACATTCGTATTTTTGCTTACCTGAGTGGATTGAACCGTTTTTTCGAATCGCGTTTGAGTGGCAGTGTGTATGCATGGTATCCCCAAATAGATTCCTAAGAAAATAATTGAAGCATGGAAAAAGTGAAATCTTTAAATCACTACCTGTTTAGGACTACCCAATTGCGATTAACCTCTTGATCCATAGAGCTTTGGATTTGCTAAACATAGTAATTTGATTAATACTGTTTGCTCCGGCCAATATAGCAGAGAGAATGATGAAAAAAACATGCTCCAACTTATAGGTCACACTGGCTTCTAGTCGTGGATCAGGAATGGCACTGAAATAGTGCAAAATAGAATCTCTAAATTCTTCAATATCAATCTCTTTTTCAATGTCTGTATATTCGTCTTTGCGGGATTTTGAGACCATTCTGTGCTCCTTTGGTAGTGATTATCAAAAGAGAACATCAGACACGAAAAATTTTATCAAGTTGTTCTAGTTAAAAACCCCTGGTATGCCGTGGTTGCTCGGGTTCATGGAAGAAACTATCCACACTTTACCAGAGAA
>CAYOTQ010000115.1:0-5760 GCA_964406915.1 uncultured bacterium | reverse complement strand
CTATACGCTTCTATCACAGCTGAAAGCCCAGCTGACTGCTCCGATGATGACCACGGAAATTGCTTATAATAGAGATCTAAATAGACACACCCCACACATGAAAAACGCTACCATCTGTTGATGACCTTGCATACTTCACTCACGAGATACTGAGAGGTAGAACCTATCTGTAAATTCATGGTTGCCATATTTTTTCGTTTTTCGACTCTTTTTTCGAAATTTTTCTTGGTAAGCTAATAAGCTTACCTGCGAAAAATTCCAAAAAAATAGCTTGAAAAATGAAAAAATCTGTGCAAACAGCAATTTACGGATAGGTTCTGTGTTTGCAAACTCGATTACACCACCTTAACAACGTAAGAGTCTTTTTCTTTTGCAGGAGGCGGCGGAACACGTGTTTCTTGCACCTCTGCATGCTTTCTCTGACAACGAGCAAGACAAACTCCAGCGCCAGCACACACCACAATATATCCACCAAGCGCCAGCCCTACAAGTATCTCTTTTTGGTGCGACAGTTCTTGTTTTTCGCACATTTCTATAGCCTCTTTCATCTCCGTGAAGAGGCAATTTCCCTTTTCTGTTGAGACATCAATAAGAGCAACACTCCATTTTCTTCCGTTTACACCTTGTGACTCAAAATTGCTGATTGAAAAATTTCGCGTTTCCCCGATAGGCAAAATAGACGTGTTATTGAGACTACTGGGTGAGAAGGTTTTGAATAGAAGGCCTTTGGCCAGTGGCTGGATACAATTCTGATACCACCCCTTATCAATTGGGTCAGAGACAGAGACATGAGCCTCGTAAACTCTAGAGGAGCCAGCCGAGCAATCCTCTGTCTTATTGAGTTGTTCTGCAGAAAGCTGCAGTGCCGAAAAGCTTCTTGTAAGCGATTCTATGTTTTTTGGCGCCTCAGATGTAAAGATTGGCCATGTTCTTGCAATCTTTGTCAAAGACAAAGTAGCAAGAAGCCTCCATTTTTGTGCGCAGCAAAACGCAACCTGTATCACGCTGAGAAGCGCTTGCCATTCCAGAGTTGCATCTGCAGTCTTGATCCATTGATGGTCAGTACAGCTTGGTATCTGAGCGTTTAAATAGTCACCGGTTTCTGTAGGAATAAAAATAAAATCAGGAATAGGAGATTGAGTAACATTGAAAGACATTGGAAGTATACCTCAGAAAAAAAACGATCACAGAAAGGTACCATGTTTCAGGTATACAGTCGAGGCCAAAGCTCAAGTGAGTAATACTATGAATAAATTTTTACCCAGTGTAAAAAACAACAAAAATGAGGCTATATGAACCACCACCTTCCCTTGCACACATTTGCCCCTCAAGATACGAGTGAAGGAGGCTATCGTCTAAGGGTCACAAAAGCCAATTTTCCAGCCTTGCAGAATATGTCCTTTTACAAGGTGATTCTTCACCCATTCTCAGTGAGGGAGCCGCACTGGCATGCTAACGCCAATGAGCTCGGATACTGTTGCCAAGGACGTCTGCTCATCTCCTTGTTTGGCAATCATAACGCTCGCGAAAGCTTTATTGTCTCTGCAGGAGAAGCATTTTTTATTCCCTCAGGAGCGCTTCATGCTGTAGAAAACATAGGAGAACAGACAGCAGAAATTGTGCTCCAATTCTCTCATGAAGAACCGGAAGACTTTGACCTCTCCTCTGTTTTTGGCATGTTTTCAGATGCTGTACTTGGCAACACATGGGATGTAGCCTCACGTCATTTTCAAAAGCTCAAGCGTCCGTCTAAAAAATCACTCATTGCAAAGATGGATCACAACACACCCCTATCTAAAGAAATGCACTATACATCTGCCTATCAATTTGCTCTGGAAGCAAGCGCGCCGTTAATAGGTAACCATGGAGGAACTGCCAGAGTAGCCAGACAAAATGTATGGCCTGTTTTGCAACATCAGGCCCTCTATTCATTAAGACTCAATGGGAGTGGAATGCGAGAGCCGCACTGGCATCCAGAGACCGCAGAAATGGGATATGTGGCTAAAGGTGAAGGAAAGATGTCTCTGATGTCCCCTTCAGGAAAAGTGGATACCTACCTGATGCAGCAAGGAGATCTCTACTTCATCCCAAAAGCTTATCCCCATCACATCGAAAATCTTCGTACAGATGAGCTGCATTTACTCATCTTCTTCGACCAGCAAATGCCGCAAGATATTGGGTTTACCGCGAGCGTAAAATCTTTTTCTGAAAACGTGCTTTCTGCTACACTTCAGTGTGAACAAGAGCTTATCTCACAGCTGCCGATGTACTATGAAGACCTCTTTATTGTTGAGAAGAAAAATCCGTTAGATGCGTAGCTGAAAAAACAGGCCCCCCCCGAAGGCAATCAACGCATTTCTGCCCGATTGCTACTCTCTTTATTGAAAAACCTAAAAAGGAACGGGTATGGTTTACTTGATTATAATAGCTTGCGACTTGATCTTATCAAACTCATTGACCAATGCATCCAGGGTAGCAAAATCAGAGCGCAAATGGTCACGACGATGATCTCCGTGACATATACCTCCCAGAAACATCAGTGACACGTTCTTAGGCGCTTTTGTTCGAGCGTGGAAAACCTCGCCATCACCAAACAGCTGAGCCAGAGTATCAACAGCAGGCACGTGAACAGCAGATGTCATCGCTTTTTCAAATGGCAGGGGTATCACATACCCTTTCTGCAATTTTCTGATATAGTAAAAAGCTGTGGCGCCTGCATCATATACAACGCCCGCAAAGAGACTGCTGCCATAAGAGAGGCTAAACGGTAATTTCTCACCTTTCAATGTGGCACTTTTGTTGATGACAGAATCCTTGGTAATATCAGCCCCTCGATATAACAAAAAGGAGTTTTGAGCAATGCTGCTGCATTCTAAGGCAACGGTATCTCGTATGATTTGCGCATCATTCTCATCGCGCAAGCCCATAGCCTCTATCACCTCTTCTTTGCCTCGAGGAGGCGCTTTATAACCAAAATTTGTTGTAAGACCAGGAGCATCGTCCTCATCAGTAAACATCTCTTTGGACAAAGCACCGCAATGATTTTTTAAAAATGTAATTTCTTTTTCAGTATAGCCTATCAGCTCTTGGTAAGTGTAGCCCCCCACTTGTGGTTTGAGGCGTTTGACACACGCTTGATTCAATCGGAAGGCAATCTCTAGGATAGCCTCTTTCTGCTGAGCCGTAGTGTTTGTTGCATCAACGTAGCAGCGGTGCCAGCATTTTCTCGTTTTCTGCAGTTCTTCAACTTCTGCTGCAAGTTGTCTGAGGCCATTTGTCGTTTCAGTAATTACCTGTTGACCACGCTCACTGACAGCTTCTAGAATCCTTTCTGGATAATGAACCATGTGCTGTACATGTCTGGTCTGAAGTCTACAGTGATTTTTCTGTTTCACATCTTCTTGAATGCATTTTCTAATCAGTTGCAGCTCGTAGAGCGCTTTTGGAATGAATGCCACTTCTAAATTGGCGTTTATTTTTTTGACTTCATGACAGATCAGTTGATAACGCTGAGCAATTTTCTCCCTATCACCACCATTATTAAGGAGAGTGATGGGTGAGTATTTGTGCATAATTTTATAGGCTTCGACAAATGTCTCTTTTGTGACTGGGGTGTTTACTGGATCTTTCGAAAACAGTACATACTCTCCCTCTCCTTGCGTAATTTTTCCAGATGGGATTCTAAGCTCTTTTACTGTTTTGTAAACAGGCGTTTTCAGGTCCTGGATGTTATCTGGGATCTTATCTGGAGTCTTATCTGGGATCGTATCTTCTAATTTTTGTTTGCCGTCTGGAATATGTGCAGATGTTAGGATGGCAAAACGACGTACTTGCGTGGACTTGGTAAGCAGATTCGTGATTTTGCTCGATGACAGCCAGCCAAAACCACACTGAGAGGCAACCCAGGCAAATATTCCATATAGTCGCCTTCCTATTGCCTCTAAAACAGATAAGGCTCTTTCTTGTTTTGCAACAAGCTGGCAGCGACGTCCTTGTGAATCAACGACAATTCTCTCATGACTTACAAATTTTTGAGCCTTTATCCATTCTACATCATATGGCACTGCACTCAGTTCAGCAATAAGAGAAAAATCTGGCATAAACACCTTCTTGTATATAATTACTGGAGATTATAACACATGCAATTTATTTCTACCAATTCGTTTACAAATGAAAATAGAACTATTTTGCTTTTTAAAGCAGGAATAGGAGGATTGGCACTGCCGTATTAGCTACGTCAATATGGCTTTACCCCGACATTGATTGAGCAGCTAACGCCATCACTCTTCAGTGAGTCGTATCCGTTAACCCTATCCGCTCATGCATGAACTGCTTTTTTCTTGACTTTCAGGTAGATTCTACTTGAATATTTCGCTCCTATTCTTCTCAATACAGGAAATATTTATGGTTAACAGGGTCGTCCTTGGGTTAGCTATTTTTAGCATCTTTTATGTACCGGCATTTTCAATGAACGAACCTATTGTTACTGCGGAAAAATACATCGCCTACAAAAAAGACAACGGACATCTTAAAGAATTTTCTATTCCAGAGACTATCCTCGTCTGCTACCAACAGAGCACGCTTAAGTACCTTTTAGCACGCGATCCAACTATCACTCTCTCAGACACCTTTGATCATCTCTATCTTCTTAAAAACAGCCCTATCGGCATCCTCGGCGGCTGGGGTATTGGAGCACCTGCGCTTGCCTTTAAAATGGAATGCTTGATCGCACTAGGGGTAAAGAAATTTGTGGCCATTGGGATTGCCGGCAGCTTGATGGGCCGGCATCAGGTAGGAGAGTTTATTATTGCTGAAAAAGCAATTGCAGAAGATGGCGTTGCACATCATTACCTTGTAGGAGAAAATTTTTCGACAGCAAGCGAAGAGCTCTTATCACAATGGAAAATCTTTTCAAAACAACATACACTTCCTCCCTTTCATCTCGCCGGTGCCTGGAGTTATTCTGCGATGTTCAAAGAGACAGCCGCAGATCTTCATCGGGTGACAAAGCTTGGCTGCACTGTTGTGGATATGGAAGCTGCCACGCTGTATGCTATTGGAAAAAGTAAGTCAGTCCAAGCGCTTTCTCTATTCGTCATCAGCGACGTGATTACAGAAGAAAGCTGGAGCCCCCATATCAAAGAACCGCAGGTAAGAAATAACTTGCACGCACTTTCAGAGTGGGCCCTTGAGTTTTGTAAGGACATTACATGCACGGCAAGTCTTTGCAATGCCAAATAAGCAACTCGACCTCTCTTCTAAAACAGTATCTGTCATTCCAGAAGAAATTTTCAGAGACCAAGAGCTCGAAGAGCTCTGGTTAGATGACAACGACATACAAGACGTGCCTGAAACTATCTCTCAACTCAAGCGACTCAAACGGTTCAGTGCCTATAAAAACAGGCTTCGCACACTCCCAGCAACCTTATTACAACTTTCTGAGCTTGAACGTCTGAATATAAGCGCCAATCACTTCCTATCACTTCCTGAAAACATTAGCGCTTTGAAAAAGCTATTAGTTCTGGACGTCAACCACAACCACCTCACCTCTCTTCCTGAGACTATAGGAGAGCTCTCTTCTCTTCAGTTTCTCTATATTGCGGGCAATGCTCTTACGGTACTTCCACGATCTCTTCAGAAGCTTCAAAAGCTTCTTTATATAAATATATCGAATAACAAATTCACACACCTCCCACCTCCTGTTTATGATCTCGGCGGCTTGATAGAGTTGAGGATGTACCATAACAACATCTCCTCTCT
>CAYOTQ010000114.1:0-5794 GCA_964406915.1 uncultured bacterium | reverse complement strand
CTAACTAATAGGGAAAGTGCGGGCACAGGCACGGGAATAAGGTTTCGAAAGAGGTCTAATGGGTGCGATAGATTTTTCGCATTGTCTGTGAGAGCTCTTTTGCTTGCCCTCTCTTTGATGGATCGATCTCGACCATGCGTAAAATTAAGAGCTCAAATTCCTCTTTTGCAGACAACTTCTGTCTTTTTGATAACGTTTGTCTACGTGAGTGTGTCGCTTTCTTAATACGAGCGCATATTGTCTGGTATTTTTCGTCAGCTGAACAGGTTTTTTTTCGTAGGTCACGCGCTACCTGGAGCCAGGGAGCTGCGTGGTTATAAAAAAGTCGATAAAATACGCAGCCGACTGCAAAAATATCTGTCAGAAAGTAGTCTTTTTCTTTGAGCTTTTCTCGCCATATTCCTTCAGGAGCTGTGTAGGGTATATTGCCTTGTACTTTTTTATTTACGGCTCCCTCAACAAAGATGGCTTGTCCAAAATCAACGATACACGCCTCTATTTTTCGTCTATTGGGTTTACCTCGAGAGAGGTTTACCAGATAGTTCTTGGGGCCAAGATCTTTATGGGCAATCCCTTTCATATGAAGAGACGCAAGTCCCTTTAGAATATCTTTTGCGATTTTCATCTTCTCTTTCAATGTCACCTTCGGACCATGTTCTAGGAGCTGATATAAAGAACCGGGCCGGTAGAGCTTTGAGTAGAAAGTTGAGTACTGTTTTTTGCCCACTGTACGTTGGCAGGAGCCAACTGTTTTGACGATACCTGGTAGCCCGACAGTGGCTGCGGTAATAGCTCTCTCCCTGTTTCCTATTCTGGATTGCTCAGCTCGTGCCACGATTTTTGGATGCTTGCGGCTATAGAGGATAGCTTTATAGACTTTTTTAAATTTCCCTTTTCCTATAAATGCTTTTTTGTCTTTCAAAAGGATAAAGCATTTTTTTGTAACAGGGTCATATTCAAGAGTATAGGGCAAGCCTGTCTTGCGTTTCGGGAGGTAGTACTGCTTTTTCGCGATATGTTTTGCCAGCTTGGTCTCTATAAAGAGGGCTGTTTTGTCAAACTTTTTGCTAATCGCTGCAGCCAATGGTGCGGTGATGAGTGCAAAGCAGAGAAGAATTCGTAAATACATGCAACGGCCTTAAAGATATTCTTATTTCATTTCTTTAAGATGCGAGCGACTAAATGTATACTATTTTTTTTGTGCAAAGGAGAAGCGCTTGAGATCTTCTGCTACATAAGTGTTTGGGAAAATAGGCCGCGCCTCCTCCTCAAACAGCCTGAGGTTTAAATAGCGGGCAGAAAGATGGGTCAAAATAAGCTGCTGGACGTTTGCTTTTGCGGCAATCAGAGCGGCATCTTTTGCAGTGAGATGATAGTGTTTTCGCGCTAATTCACGGTCTTCCTCAAGATAGGTGCTTTCTGCCAGCAGTAGCACGGCTTCTTTGGCGATTTCAATGGCTTGAGGGCACATCCTGGTGTCGATAACAACAGCGATAGACTCACCTTTTTTGATCCAGCTTACATCATCAAGATGCACTTTCTTTCCATTACATTCGATCACTTGCTCTTTTTCAAGACGTGTGACATTAGGGCCGCGGACACCAAAAGCTGCCAGTTTTTCCCGGTCAAATTTACGGCTGTCTCGCTCTGTGACTCTCCAGCCTATATTATCCACGCCATGGTCTAAGAAGACAGCCTCTATGCGGAATGCATCATCTTCGTGCACGAGTCCTTCGTGGTCAACTGGATGTTCAATGACCTGGATGGTGTCATGGTAGATGGTGCCATATCGCAATCTATCGAAATATTTCTTTCCGCTTGCAGGATAGTAGCAGTGAATAGGGTGAGTGACTCTGTCAAGGTTGAGGCGCATGAGAATGGAGCCAAGGCCAAGGCAGTGATCACCATGAAAATGAGAGACAAATATCCGAGTGATCACCGGAGGGGCAATGTCGGCAAAAATAAATTGGCGTTGGGTGCCTTCACCCGGGTCAAATAAGAGCCCTTCGCCATTCCATCTAAAGAGATAGGCTCCATGATTTCGAAATCGGGTTGGCTGCTGACTGGAAGTTCCTAGGATAATGAGATCTTTTACACTCATGATAATTCTCGTAAAGAGGAAAGTAAGTAATTTTGCATGGCCACAAGAGCCTTATTTCTGGGGGAGGAGAGGCTCATCTCTTCCAGAGTCATTTCTGCGAAAGTATGGAAATATCCATCCGGTTTGACAATAGGATTCCAGCTTAGACTGCTGCCTTTTCTTACTCCACGCGGCTCTACGATAGTGCCAGTAACAGTCCCTTCAAAAATGATAGGTTCTTGCTCTGCATGCTGAAGAAAGGCAATAAGACAAGAGACCGTGCAGCGCCGATCTTCATAGTGAGAAAGCAGCTCCCAGAGGCCTTTGTCGCCAAGTGCTTCTAGAAATGAGCGGATATAGGGACCAGGCAGTTGTCCAATGGCAGGACAGTAGAGGGCTACATCATCGACCATGCAAGGCTCTTGCAGATGGGCATATGCTTCGCGTACTTTATGTTTGGCGATGTCTGTGCTAGAGCCTTGTATTTCTTCCAGAGAAAGCGGCGTGTGCACTATCTGCCAGCCATGTCTTTTGAGCTCATGACGGGATAAAATGAGAGCCGCTTCTTCAAACTTTCCGAAGTTTCCTGTTGCATAATGAATTTTCATAGAGTATGAGTATATCCTATAAGCGTATATCTTGGTTGAACTTTTTTGAGGAATCATGCTTCAAGAAATAGAGATGGATCCAGCCATCAAAGAGCGTGTGAGATACTGGTTAGGGGCAAATTTTGATGAAGAGACTAAAAAAGAAGTCCGTGCGCTCATCGAAAAAGGTCCCCAAGAGCTGATAGATGCCTTTTACACTACCCTAGCTTTTGGCACAGGCGGTCTGAGAGGCGTTATGGGCGTAGGCTCAAACCGCATGAATAAGTATACCATTCGATGGGCTACCCAGGGCCTTGCGACTTACCTGCAAAAGCAGTATGCACCCCATGTACAGCTCAAAGTAGCCATTGGATATGACTCAAGAAACAACTCGCAGATGTTTGCCAGAGAGGCTGCACGTGTCCTTGCAGGTAATGGGATAGAGGTATTTCTCTTTCCTCATCTCTGTCCTACCCCTCTTGTCTCTTTTGCTTGCCGCCATTTGCAGTGTCATGCAGCCATCATGATCACAGCTTCTCACAATCCTCCAAAATACAACGGATACAAAGTATACTGGAATGATGGTGCCCAGGTGCTGCCTCCTCATGATAGAGGCATTATTGAAGAAGTGAGCCGCTTGAATGACCCGGATCAGGTGCGGCTTGCGCCGGCAGATGATCCCCGTATTATACTTATTGGCAGAGAAGTTGAAGAAGCCTATTTACAAGCGATTAAATCCCTGCAGCTCTGGCCGGACGAAACGGGAGGTGAGCAGCTGAAGATTCTCTACTCTAGCCTTCATGGCACAGGCATTACAATCGTTCCTGGGGCATTTCGTTGCTATGGATTTCCAAATGTTGCCTTTGTTGAAGAGCAAAAAGAGCCAGATGGCGCCTTTCCAACAACTCCACGGCCAAATCCGGAAGAGAAAGCGGCTCTGCAGCTCGGTATTGACAAACTGCTCAAGACAGATTGTGATGTTTTCTTTGCGACTGATCCTGATGCAGACAGAATCGGGGTTGTAGTGAAGCATCAGGGCGAAGCTGTACTGCTTACAGGAAATCAAGTTGCCTGCATTGCAGCGGAATTTGTCTGTAGAGCTCGCAAAGCGGCGGGGAAGATGCCTTCTAATGCAGCATTTGTAAAGACGATTGTGACGACAGAGCTATTTAAAGCCATTGTGCAGTCCCATAAGGCCAGCTGTTTTGATGTGCTTACAGGATTTAAATATGTAGCTGAAAAGATTCGGCAATGGGAAAGTGATGGGCAGTTTTGCTACCTATTTGGTGGCGAGGAGTCATATGGATATCTTCTTGGTACCAAAGTACGAGATAAAGATGCTGTATGTTCGGCATGTATGCTTGCAGAAATCGCGCTGCAGGCAAAAAAGCATGGCAAAACTTTGGTAGATCTGCTCAATGATATTTATGCACAGCATGGCATGTATCAAGAGGGCCTCATTTCTCTGGAATTTCCGGATAGTAAAGAGGGAAAGGAACACATGCAGATGCTGATGGAAAAACTTCGCACAGAGACTCCCGCATCTCTTAGCAATATCCAGGTTGTGAAAGTGGGTGATCTTCTTTCGCAGCAGTGGCGCGATAGTGTCACAGGCGTTGTAACTCCAATAGAGCTTCCTTCTACTGAGGGCGTCATTTTGATACTCAAAGATGGCAGTAAAATTGTCATTCGTCCGTCTGGCACAGAGCCAAAGATGAAAGTCTATCTTATGGTGGCAGAAACTGAAGGCTCCAATATTGGAGCCAAAGAACGTGCTATATTGAAGATTGAAAAATTCAAAGATGCGATAAAAACACTCCTTTCGTAAAAAAAGTATTTGAATTAAATTATTTATTATTATACAATTTACCTTCTATATTAAATGGAGGTAACATGAGTAATAATTTTCTGGTAAATATTTCGGAGCCACCGAAGTGGTTTTTTACACTTGGGCAGGCACACGCTGAGCTCAACCGTGTATTTAAAACATTTTCTGCCGCTGTCGGACATCTTGCCATATTGAAAGATGTACCAAAAACAGACCTTGCCTGGATGGGCGGAATCAAAGTTTTTGGTGGTCTTGGATTACTTTTTAACATTCCAAAATTCATTAAAAATATTAATAGCGCGATCAATGCAACAACAATTGGCGATCGGATAGAGCATATTGCGAATACTATTTTGAGTGCAGCCAATATTACTGCTTCAGTATCTGATATCTACCAAGCATTAGTTGCATTTGGAGTAGTTGCAAAAGATACTTTAGGTGTCTTTAACTACTTAGGCCTTATTCTACTTCCTGTTCAGGTAGTGGCGGCAGAAGAAGATGTTTCTGCAACAAATGAGGCATCAAAAACCTTGGCAATGCTTAAGGAGCGGGTCAAGCTTGGCAAGAGTCACGATCTTGAATCAAGAAGAATCGAACTCCTAACGGAAAGTTGCAAGTTTGTTTCTGCAAACATAGAAGATGTTTATTCTTCTTTGAAAATATCGCCAAAAACAAAACTTGATGAACGTATTGCAACAGTCATGACTAAAATTCAATCCGCCAATGCAGCTGAAAAAACTCAGGGAGTCGCAGAGGGTGAGGAGTTGATGAAGACCTTGAAGGGGCGTGCGCATACCAACTTTACGATCTGCATGCTGTCGACAATTTCAAAAATTGCGGGAATTGTTGCGGGTATTGCCTTTATGGCGCTAGTAGTGCCGATGCCGATTGGCTGGGCTGTGATGGGAACGATGGGACTTGTCGCTTTGACAGTCTTTGGCTTGAAGCAGTTGATGCTTCCTGACGATCCCTTTGCAAAACCGGGCGATGAGTGGTATGACAAGATGGCACATCAGATGCGCCAAGGGCTTACAGAAGCTGCTCGCTCTGTTGCTCGTGTAGGAAAAAATGTGTCAAGAGAGATCGACTCTTTTGCACAAGGCATTAGACGCGACCTTTCTTCTTTGGTAGCTGCCTAAACAACAGATTTCACCTGGAAGCATCCAAGCTTCCAGGTGAAACGTCTTTAAACCCAAGTGACCACCATCCGCTGCAAGAGGGGGTGAGAGAGATGCCAAAAATTCACAGATTTGGACATCGCAGCCAGCCCCTCTCGGCAGATGGTGGTCACTTGGGTTT
>CAYOTQ010000113.1:0-5795 GCA_964406915.1 uncultured bacterium | reverse complement strand
GCCTGTTCAAGCCCCTGTGACAAGTGAGCCTCAAGGCATACAACAAGGGAAGATAGAAATACAAACGCCGCCTAAGTCTCAAGAGCCCGCTGTTTCCTCTCCAAACACTCCTACTTCAGTACCTCCTCATTCAGACGCCCTTTCGGCTCCTGCTGCAAAACCCCAAATAGAAAACTCGCAAATAGAACACTCGCAATTAGAAAACTCGCAAGTGGAGGAGGCTCCTGTTCCCTCCCCTATACAAACCAATCCCACAACCAACAAGCCAACAGAACAACAAACAAAGCAACAACAACAACCAGAAGTACTCCCTCAAGAGCAGCTTCTGCCAAAGTCACTCTCATCGCCTATAGAATCTCCAACCCCGACGCTTCCAAAAGAGCTGCCTTCTGCTCAGGTTGCCCCTTCTATTGCAGTTCCTCTTGTTATCCCTTCAGCACCTGGAACACCAACTGAAAGCGAGAGCAGAGAAAATTCTGAGGCAAAAGAGCAGCAAGGCCAAGTAGAGCAAAAACAGCCAGCACAAGGACATCCAGAACAAGAGCTATTGCAACAAGATGCGATGCCTCAAGGTAGCACAGAGCAGGGAGGCGAAGGTCTGCAGACTAAGGGTCAAGGCGCTGACGATCAATCCGCAATTTTGACTCAGCCTCCAGAGCAAAAAGTAGCTTTGCTTTCTGATGAAACACCAGAGATAACGCCTGAAAACGAAGAATGGCTGTTACCCGATGCCTCTGTTGTGCTACAAGACGAAATTACTCGACTCCACAATCTCGTGCGTGTCCATGATAATTTGATTGCCATTGAGTCAGACGAGTCGTCAAGTAAGCTTGAAGAAGAAAGTGAGCTTCAAGAAGAGTCGCAAGAGCCTACGCAACAAGATTTTTTAGATAGTGAATATGCAACACAAGAAGAGTCATCGATAGAAGTTGCTAGGCCAGTAATCGAGGAGGCTGAAAGTGCTAACGAGATTGAAGAGATAGAACAAGATGTCTTTCTTCAGCAAATGGCGCCCCAAGCAAGTCTTGTTGATCAAGAAAGTCTTTCAGCACAATTTTTTACTGAAGATAAAATTCGCCCTCTGCCGACTGAACAAATGCCTGAACAAGAAGTCCAACAGGCAGTTCGAGAAGAAAGTCAACAAGATGATGGTAACAGCCGTGAGAATGAGCATGTGGCTATCGACGATACAGCTGCAGATGTTGTAGATGATCTGCAACAGTATCCTGTCGAAGAGGTAGAAGAGATCTACGTGCAGCAGATTGCTCCAGCGTCAAACCTCATAGATCAAGAGAGCCGCT
The DNA here is from genome assembly GCA_964406915.1 of uncultured bacterium. Taxonomy (GTDB): domain Bacteria; phylum Chlamydiota; class Chlamydiia; order Chlamydiales; family FEN-1388; genus CAYOTQ01. The sequence goes on along the minus strand of CAYOTQ010000113.1, from coordinate 4,494 downwards.
CAGCGCCATTTTTTTCCAAAGATATGAAGCGACCCGTCTCGTCTGAAGAAGAGGGTTCAAAAAAAATCCAGCAAGAGAATAAAGCAAGCCTTCAAGAAACAAGTTTTCAAGAAACAAGCTCTGAAGAAACAAGCCTTCCAGAAGATGGAGAGCAACAAATCAGTGCTGGTGATGAGCTTGATGAAGATCTCGATACAATTCAACAAAATGCAATTGAACAAAAGGCTGGCCAGCAAGAAGATTTTGTGTCTGAAAGTGTAGAAATAGACACCACCTACGTTCAGCAAGTCACACCAAAAGCATCTCTTCTAGATCAAGAAAGTCGCGTAGCGCCATTTTTTGTCCAAGATAAGGTGCGACCTGCCAAGATTGAGCCACAAGAGGATATAGAGCCACAAGAACCTTCTGAAGTAAGTGACAATCCTGAGCCACAAGAAGCGATGCAGCAAAAGGCAGCGCCGCCAGCAGCGTCGCAAAATGCGCAACAGCTGCCACTTAAGACAGCTAAGGAAGAGAAGAATGAGTTAACAGAGCTGTCTCAAAGAGATTTTGCAGAGCAGCCTCTTTTAGATTCAGACCTTGCCGAAGAAGATAGCCAGATATTAGAAGAGGTCATTGCACAGGTTGCGTATACCCAGCAGCTGTCTCCTTCTGCCAGATTAGTCGAACAGGAAAATCAGTCTCAATATTTCTTTGAGCCTGAAAAGAGTCGTCCGGTACTGGCCCACGAGATCGATCAAGAAGGTGATCAAGAAGGTTATCAAGAGATTGATCAACAAATCGATCAAGAAGATGTTGAACAACTGGTTCAAGAAACTCCTGATGCACTACAAGCGAGTCAAGGGGAGCAACAAAAACCAAAGCAAGAAAGATCTCATCAAGAAAGGTCTAATCAAGCAAGACCGACTCCAGAAATACAAAATCTATTAGAAATTGATTCATCAGACGCAACTTTTCAATCCCATGTTACTCCTGAAGAGAGGCTTTCAGACTCTTCTGACGAGCCCTCAGATGAAGAAGAGGAAGATAGTGAGACCGAAGTTTCATTTGCTCCATTAGATCCCTACATTGAGTCTGAGCAAGAAATGCCAATCCAGGCAGACAATCAATTGCCAGAAGAATTTGATTCCAATGCGTTAATGCAAAATGAAAAGCAGCGTCTTGAGCGTCTAGCCTCTATTTACGAATCTTTCAATATGGCTTCTGTAGCAATTGGAGATGATAATGAGGAAGGGTCTATTGAAGATCAAATAGCTGAGCAGCAACCGGAAGAAGATCAGGCTAAAGAAGAGAGCCCAGCACAAAAGATGCCAACACAAGCCGATCCTTTCATACCAGAATTTGCGCCAAAAGAACGACAGATGCACGTAGAAGAGCTGGCGGCCGAGCTTCTCACTGAAAGAAAGACTTGGGTAGAGGATCCGCGTATTGCTATTGAAGTAGAAGATACAGAGGAGCGCGCACTCGAAGAAGAATCCAATCAGCCAGATGAACATGAAGATGAAGAGAGGTTTACGTCTCAGCATTTATCTATACATGACTTACGATTTTCAGAAGATGGCATCAGACGGGATTAAAACATACCCTAAAGCTTAGAGGCTGTTTTGGAAATCAAGCTTTAAAAAGATAGGATAGACAGGAAGGCCTGCGACGGCAAGACAAATAGGCGGCAAGATAAATAGACAGCAAGATAAATAGACAGCGAGACAAATAGGCAACAGGATAAATGGCAGCAGGATGGGTGGCAGCACGATAGATGGCAGTAGGCTAAAAAAGATACTGGGGCTTGCGCATGGATTTTCCCATTCGAAACATATCGTTTATGACACTACATGGCGTGTATCGATGAAAGCCTTTGTCAGCTTATATCCTGTCGCCGTAGAGAATCCTCTAAGCGCAGCGGATCTTGCGGAGGAAAATTTAATCTTTGAAATATGCTCTTAGAACGTGTTCCTCAATCAATTTTTGAGATGCGAGGATTTGTATGGGAAGTTGTGATTTTTCATCGCTAGGAAATAACTTATCCCTGTTACAAAATACTGCTGACCTATCCACCCTGATTGCAAATCCCAGTGGGACAGCGTTTGCCTATCGCTCCTCGTTGCATGGCCAAATGTGGCAAGTCATGTATGCCATTAATGACTTTATCGCCAGCTTTCTGCCTTGCATGCCATCGAATAAAGAAACGTCGTCAGACTCTCTTTTTCAAGCAGTCCTGCTTTCTACCAAACATGAATGGAATGTCGGGTTGAAAGAAATGGATGAAGTAAGCACTCGTTATTGCCAGCTTCTTCATAAGGATGCTGAGAGTAACTGTTCAGCTTTAAGTCAGTGCCGAGAGCAGCTCTTTTACATTGGCGAGCGTCTACAGTCCGCAATTTTCGAAAAGAGCAAATCCCCTGCTGAGAAGCTCGCTACTCTAGAGAAAATTTTTTCAGGCACTATAAAAAGACCTTTTTCGGAAAAAGAGCCTGTGGAGATTCTCAATCGCTTTAGGCAGGCTCATGCAATGGCATCGATTGAGGGTCTCTTGGCACGCACTTTCCCACTGGCGTTAATTGAAGCTTTTTTTGCAGGCCAGCCTCTGACCCAAGATCAAATAAAAGATGGTAACGAGTGGATTGCGTTGCTAGAGGCAAATAAGGCAAGTATCTCTGCCTCAATGCTCCATCAAGCCCTCTGGTGTGCTACCAGTATACTGTGGCATCAAGCTCGAGAGAAACCAGAGGAGTTGCCTTTCAAAGTCTCTCAGATTGAGTGGGTATTTTTTAGACATGGATGCACGATTTTTGAAGAAAGTGATGAAGAGCATTTGGCATGGATAGCGTCGCTGCAGTCGGAAGGGTCACAACCTCATCAGCTTGAAATCGAAGATACGAGAGTTACTCTTGGGAAAAAAAGAGTCTGCCCAAGCCTGGCTGCTGCAAAAATAGAACTCTTTGAAAATAAACAAGATCCATCAAAGTTAATTTTGTTTGGATGTAATCCATCTCAAATAGGGCTGTGGAGGCTCTTTGCAGGAGAGTCTGCATGGGGGATCCTTCCGTTGCAGAGTGTGTTGCATGAACGATACGGTACATTTTGTACGGTAGAGAATTTTCATTGCACCCTTGATGAAATCACCTGGCGTACCGAATTTGCTCCCGTTCATCCAAAAGATTTACCTTTTCTATCCGCCCTGATTGAGATACTCAAATTCTTTGGAGATGCTCATCAGCAGGAAGTTTGCGATTTTTTGCCTGCCAAGGGAGCCGCTCCTGTACTATTATTTGTCTCTCAGGGAGCTGGCAAATATGTGCTTAAGGTCTTGCCGATACTGCGTAAGAAAACATTTACTCCTGATACAGACTACCAGCGAGGCAGAATTTTGCTGGAATTAGAGGCGTTTTGTGCCCGCTGTGCCAAGGGCAATTGGCTGATCTTTCGTTATCTCATGCATACTTCAGGGCTCATCAACCATTCACTGGCACATGTATACAGAGAGCTGTTGGAGCATGAGCTTATGCCCTCATGGAGAGGCTCTTTAGGTGTGCAAAAAGAGGCGAACTTTCGAAATATCAGCGACCCGGAAATTATTGATCGGGCAGCTAAATTAATTGAGCAGCTTAAGGAGAAGAAAGAGAAACTGCTGGAGCTACTCAAACCTCAGCTCGCAGAGACAAGTAGTGAGGCGTATCTGGAACAATTAGTGTCAAAAATTCTCGTTGAATTTCAAAGAGATAGAGGCTACTGTAGCTACTTGTGTCCCGAGCTGACACAAGATGAGACATTGCAGGCCCTGTGTGAAGATGTCAGAAGGAAGGATCCCCTTCTTTTTGTTATCAAGGGTGTCTAAAATTATAGTGAGAGTGTATGCGACTGATGATGACAGTACTGGTATCGATGAGTCTTTTGACAGGGTGTGCTCGAGCGAAAAAAGAAAAATATACAATTGTACGCAAGGCCTCTTGGGAAGGAGTCAGCCTGCATGGAACTGAGAAAAATATTCAAGGATTTACCGATGATTTACTTCTCGAGATCGCCAAAAGACAAGGCACTCGCTTTCAAATCAGTATGGTAGAAAATGTTGATATTCTCTCCCTGCTCGAAAAAAAAGAGATAGACGGTGTGCTTTCTGCTCTTGAGCCATCGACACAAAATGAAAAGAGCTATATTTTTTCGGAACCCTTTTTTAGATATGGTCCTGTTTTGGTAGTCCGTGCACATGACCCTTACTCCAACCTCGACATGCTCAAAGATAAGGTAGTGGCGTTTGAACGAGGAATATCAGGGGGTGTGCAACTGCAAAGCGATAGCCGCTGCATCTTCAAACCCTATGATACCATGACCTATGCGATCGAAGATCTACTGCAGGGAAAAATCGATGCGGTGTTGCTTGATTCAATTTATGCCGCTCAATTGGCCTCCGGGTTTTATGCCAATAAGATCAAAATCAACCCCATTTCTCAACGTATTGTCAGCTTTCGCCTTGTGGTAAAGAAAGGCAAAAATGAG
>CAYOTQ010000112.1:0-5799 GCA_964406915.1 uncultured bacterium | reverse complement strand
CAGGTACTACGACGATGGCACGCACAAAAGGCTCTAGCTCTTGACCACCTTCGTACTTAAGAATAACGCGAGGCTTGGAAATGCTCATCTCGAAGCCTTCACGTCTCATCGCTTCAATCAATACCGCAAGGTGCAACTCTCCTCTTCCTGCAATTGTAATCGTATCTTGATCGCGAGAGGCCATGTCAATCTTCAAAGAAATATTAGCTCTTTTCTCTCGCTCTAGACGTTCTCGAAGCTTATTCATCGTGACATGCTTGCCGCTTCTGCCTGCAAAAGGACTTGAGTTGACGCTCAAGTCAACTGAGACCGTCGGCTCATCAAGTTGAATCGGAGGCAGTTGAACCACGTTGGATGGATCGCAAATCGTCTCGCCAATCGTAACCTCTGGAATGCCAGACAGGATGACAATATCCCCCGTACCCGCTTCTTCAAATTCTTTCTTTTCAAGACCAATGTGACCTTCAATACGTGAGATCACGCAGCGACGTGTATTTCCACTGCGGTCAATATGCATCACGCTATCACCCTTGCGTAAAGAGCCATTAAGGACCCTGCCACATGCTTGTCTGCCAACATAGTCATCATAAAAAATAGTGGATGCCTGCATCAAAAATGGCGCCGAGGGATCACCTGCAGGAGGCTGCACATGCTCAACAATCATTTCAAACATCGGCCGCATGCCAGAACGTGGATCATCTAAATGTTTGATCGCAAAGCCAGAAAGACCGGAGGCATAGCAATAGTGAAAATCAAGCTGTTCGTCTGTTGCTCCGAGTTCTGTAAAGAGATCAAAGGTGAGGTCAAGTGCGCGATCTGGAGTAGCAAAAGGACGATCAATTTTGTTGACGACGACAATAGGCTTTAGACCCATTTTGAGTGACTTGGAGAGCACGAAACGTGTCTGAGGCATAGGCCCCTCTTGTGCGTCTACTAGGAGTAGCACAGAACTTACCATACCCAAAATACGTTCTACTTCTGCAGAGAAGTCCGCGTGGCCTGGGGTATCGATAATGTTGATTTTGTAGTCTTCAAAAAAGACAGAAGTGTGCTTCGCAAAGATGGTGATGCCGCGTTCGCGTTCTTGATCGTAGCTATCCATGACTCGTTCGTTGACGGCCTGGTTCTTTCGGAAAATATTAGACTCTTTTAACAGACTGTCGAGTAGAGTCGTTTTGCCATGGTCAATATGAGCTACAATGGCAACATTACGGATATTTTGTTTCAAGGTACACTCTTGGGTAAAAATGGAAAAAATTATAGCAAGCAATCTGTTATTTAGCAACCGATGATCCGAAAACCGGTGTAAGAGTGTGAAGCAGGCAAATACTGAATATCTATGTTGTTGATAGAGAAGCTTTCTTTAAGTTTCTCAATAAGCTCCTGTATATTTTCTAGGCTCGCTTGGACATAAAGCTCAACTGTCCATCAGGCATATTTTTGACAGTTCCCCTTACACTCAGTTTGCGAGCATAATGAGCTGCCATGCTTCTAAATCCGACTCCTTGAACGCGTCCGGAAACAATTATTCGAGCAAAAGTGATATCGAAGACAGTCTGTAAGTGCTTCATATTCTCCAAGTGATTACAATATGCGCATGCAACGCTTTATTCTTGTGCTACTTTTCATCTTTTTTCTCCAGCTTTCTCTTTTTGCAGAGCAGGGGGGATATATAGTTATCATTGAAGGCGTCAAAGCAAAGACGCTGTTCAATGAACTCAAGGACTCATCGGTAACAGTAGCCGGGCACAAAAAACCCTTTTCCTCACTTCAAGCTCTCCAACAACGCATCCAACCTGACATAGAAAAGTTTGTGCAAATTGCCAAATATCATGGCTACTATAGCGCTAAAGTCACCTATTCGCTGAAATATACAGAACCGATGCAGATTCTCTTTCACGTAGATCTTGGCCGCCAGTATACTCTTGGTTCCTTTGAGGTCCTCTCTGAAGATGGAAGACCTATCTTTCTCGGCCCTGCCCTTGAGATTGGCAAGCCGGTCACAACACAGATGATCCTGGATGCAGAAAAAACAGTTATTTGGACGTTCAAAAAGCAAGGCTTTGGCTTGTGCCAAATACTTGAAAGAGAAGTAATTGCCAATGTGGCTGATCACACACTGTCCCTACGACTACGCATTCAAAAGGGGCCGTTGCTCCGATTTGGCCCCTGCCATATTTCAGGAAATACCAACGTATTGAGCCGCTTGATCTCAAAACGACTTTTATGGAAAGAAGGTGATCCTTATGACCCACAGAAGCTGGAGCAGTCCCAAGTAGCTCTTGAAAAAACAGGCCTATTTTCAAGCGTGATCTTATCGGAGCAGGCAAATGCTCTTACGGGAGACAAGCTGCCTGTAGATATCCAGCTCCAGGAAAGCAAACATAAGAGCCTTGGAGCAGGCTTGGCCTACACCACCACCTTTGGCGCTGGCGTGCGTGCTGAATGGGAAAACCGCAACTTTCAGGGAGAAGGTAATAAAGTGCGATTTCGCACCGAGTGGTGGAAGAAGTATCAGTCAACCCTCCTGAGCCTTACCCAACCTTACTATGACAATAAAGAGCAAGCACTTATCTGGCTGCTGGAGTATAACAAACTCAACACGACTGGCTTTGACAGCCACTCTTATACAGGCTCGTCTCTGCTGCAAAAAAAATGCAGTGAAAAGACAGAACTTGGCTATGGAGGCTCACTTCAGTGGCTCCATTCAAATAACTTTGAAGGCTCACATATTTACTATCTCATAAAGATTCCCCTGCAGCTCAAATGGAGTAATGCCAATAACCTGTTAGATCCAACTCGTGGACAGACGGTGAATGTCAAGCTGACACCTACAGCACAGATTTTCTCTCCTCATTTTTGCTACACTCTCCATACTACCTCTCTGACTACCTACCACTCTATCCCAACCGAGAGGCTGACTGTTGCCGCCCGTGTTGTTATGGGGAATGTAATTGGCGCCTCGCAGTATACCATCCCACCTCCAGATCGAATGTATGGAGGATCGGAAAATATCTTGCGCGGCTACCGAGCCTTTACTGTCAGCCCGCTGCATAACGGAAAAACGCCTATCGGGGGTAGATCTCTGCTCGCAGCTTCTCTGGAAGCGCGGTTTCGCACGTCTGGTGAATTGGGCTGGGCATTTTTTTATGATATCGGAAACGTCTATTCCACGCCTATTCCTGAACCCTATCGCCAGCAACGTTGTTCAGTGGGAACAGGCATTCGATACGCCACTCCTATCGGCCCTTTGCGCTTTGATATTGCCGTCCCTTTGAATAGACGCTCCGCCATTGATCCCAGCTTTCAGATATACTTCAGTATTGGCCAATCGTTTTAATGAACCTCTTTCGAAACTACAAATCAGAAAGAGATTGAATAAGAATAGAGTGCGACACCGGCTTGATAATTATCCTGTTGCAACCAGCTTCCAAACAGGTCTCTTCATACGTATTGGATGAGAAGGCAGTCAGTGCCACAATTGGTGACGAATATCCAGCCTCGCGCAATTTGGCAGTTGCTTCAACCCCTGTCATGACAGGCATATCCATATCCATTAAAATAATATCATAGCCATTTTTTACAGCTTTCTCATATGCTGCAAGGCCATTATCTACACACTCTACAATCGCCCCCGCCGCTTCTAAAAAAAGACTAAAGAGCTCTTGATTCTCGACACTGTCATCGGCAAGAAGGATCTTCTTTCCGAGTAAAAGCTGAGGTCTATTTTCCATTGACTGGCCGATATGGTAAGGTGATAAAAAACGTCGTTCCCACATTAGGCTCGCTCTCTACCCAGATTTTGCCCTTATGTTCTGCCACGATCTTCTGAGCAATAGTAAGTCCTAAGCCTGTCCCATGCTCGCCATTCGTGCCTGAAGCCCTCGATTTAGAAAAAGGTTGGAAGAGATGTTCACGCGCTTCGGGAAGAATTCCAACACCATGATCTTTCACAGTCAGAGTGACTTCATTTTCACGAGGAGTTAGTGTCACCTCAATAGATCCTCCTTCATGAGAAAATTTAATGGCATTGTTGACGAGATTATTCACCACCTCTGCAATTTTGGGAGGATCACACACAACCTTTTGTGTAGAAGCTGACGAAAAGGTCAGCTGGATACGTTTTTTCTCTGCAAGTATCTGCTGCAACTCTACCGTCTCTTTTAAAAACTGTCCCAAATCAATTTCCGCAAGATGCAAAGAGACTGTACCAGATTCAATCGCCGACATTGTCAAAAGATCTTTTACTAACGAGTGCATAAACTCACTTGATTTCTTGACATGTTGCAACATTTTGTGTGTATTTTCGTCAAACGACTCTTTTTGTGTATCTACAATCAAGTCAGTATAGCCTGCTATGATGGAAAGAGGATTTCGAAGATCATGAACCGCCATGCCAAGAAGAAGGTTTTTTTCTTCATTGAGCTGCTTCAGAGCGATATTCTTTCTCTCTAGCTCTTCATAGAGTATATTCAATTTACGAAATGCCTGTTCCAATTCGAGGTTTTTTTGAATAGCGTTGGAGTAGGTAGACAACAGCAGCTCCATAATCTGGCTTTGGTTGATGTGCAGCAAGTGCTTTTGTCCGCCAAAAAAGAATTCTAGCTTGCCTGGCATCATCTCGTTATGCAGTCTTTTATTTTCTAGAGCATTCTCAATAGCTGCCATCAAAAAAGTCATCTCATAAGGCTTTGTCAAAAAGCTGTCCGCTCCACATTCAACCCCTTTAATAACATCCATCGAATCTGTGAGATTCGTGAGCAATAAGACAGGAATGGTTTTAAGTGCGGCATCTGTTTTGATGTGCCGGCAAAGGTCATACCCATTCATGCGCGGCATCTGGATATCACTAATCACCACATCTGGATGTAACGATTGAAGCATCTGCAACGCCTCAACCCCATCATGAGCAATAGAGGTTTGCAGCTTCTGTTTTTCAAGCGCCTCTTTCAATGCAAGCGCTTGTGTCTGGCTATCTTCAACAATTAAAATGAGGATTCCTTCTAAATCAGTTTTCAATGGACTGTCCATATATTTCCTCCATCACTTTACAAGCGAATTGAGTATACGTATTATTTCATCAGGGGAAAGCACTTGCCGTACAGCTCCCCTTGAAACTGCCGCTCCTGGCATTCCATACACGACGCAGCTTTCTTCGTCCTGGGCAATCGTGTAGGCGCCGCTATTTTTCATTAAGAGCATCTCCTCTGCGCCGTCTTTACCCATACCGGTCAACATGACGCCTATAGCATGCGGCCCATAGGCTGTGGCCATCGATTTAAAAAGCCGCGCTACAGATGGCCGAGGCCCGTCATGTGTAGCTGTTTTATCCAGCCTAATTACATGATCTTTTGTCACTTCCATATGACATCTATCAGGCGCTACATAGACACATCCTCTGGCGGCTTTCATGCCTTCTTCAGCGACATACATCTTCAGCTTAGTCATACCCTGCAGCCAACGGACAAAACTTTCCGTAAAGCCGTCAGCAATATGCTGCACAATAAAAATCGGCACTTGCAACTCAGGAGATAGTTTTGACAATATATCGGCAAACACCTGAGGCCCTCCAAGAGAAGCCCCAATGGCTATGGCTTGGATATCTCTGACAGCTGATAGTTCATGAACATCTTGTTTTTTACTCTCCATCCAGCCCGTCTTGCGTTTGATCAGTTTGATCCCTGCCACCATCTTAATCGTGGCTCGTATCTCTTCTGCTTTCTTAGCAAAATCTGCACTGCCTACATTTGGTTTTTCTAAGATTGCAAGAGCGCCCTTGTCTATCGCGCGAAAAATGAG
>CAYOTQ010000111.1:0-5809 GCA_964406915.1 uncultured bacterium | reverse complement strand
CTGCGAAAAGAAACTTTTACTTTCTTCATAACGTGCACCAAAAACCATTAAAAAAATTCATCGAGTGAAAGATAGTACCAAATAGAAAAATTATATGCCCTATTTTTCAGCTTTAAGAGAGTGCAGCTCTCCTCTCAACTCATCTACCTGCAATTGCAGCGCGATCACCTGCCGATACATCTCTCGCAATCGTTCTTCATTGCTCTTTAGCCAACTATTTCCCCAGTAATGAATGGCCATTGTCTCCGGCTGTAGTTCAGTAAATAGCTCTGCTTTTTTTGAGCTAAATAAGCTTGTCACACTCTTTACAGAACGCTTAATCACATTCATTTTTTTCAGCCTCCCTTTAGTTACTTGAGAAAAAGTAAGAGGATAAAAGTAGGTAGGCGGAAAGACAATGTTGGAAAGCTGCGGGTCTTGTCCACAGGCTATGACAGCCTCTCCAAAGGGATAAAATGTTCTTCGTAGAACGCGCTTGGGGCTATCCGGGTATTTCTTTTCAAGGTCATCCCAACGCTCTCGAATAAGTGCTTTCCACTTTTTAATGATAGGATGATGGGGCCTTGCGCCAATCAGCGCATCGGAGATCACGACATGAGGAGATGCGCTCGTAAAATCACCCTCATGTGGGGGTTCAACACCAGCAAAAAAATCATACTTGCTATGGAGTTCATCAAAGGGCTTGACATTCTCAAAATCAGCATCTACATAAAGGCCGCCAAAACGATCGAGCAGTTCGGCGCGCAAGATATCTGATTTTTCCCCATAGTTTGTAGAACGTAAATAGAGATCTTTCAAGTCAAAATCGAGCTCAGCGACTTCTTTGTCCGTCCAGAGACGGTATTCCCAGGTAGGGTGTTGCTCTTTCCAAGTTTTTTGATACTGCCAAAAATAGGAAGGAAGATTTTTTGGTCCAATCCAGATCTGATGAATGCACTTGGGAATTTTTGGCTCGCTGCTGCTTTCTACTAAAGAAGGCCTGTGTTCATTGTACAGAGCACGAAGCAACTCTACACGCTGCATACTGCCTTCATGCGAAGCCATCGACTGCCACTCAAAACTCTCTTTGCCCATAGCCGCATCAAAATCAGCATCTCTGATTTCTTTATCCGGCCTGCTCGTACAACTTACACACAAGCAGACAAGGCATACAATACTTCGCATATTCATTTATAAAATTCTCCGACATGGCTCACGGCAAAAGATTCTTGTTGAAGGGTAGAAAAAAGAGGTGTGGGATTCCATAACCCCGTACAGCTATCCCAGACAGATCTCTTGCGCTTTTTTTCGAATTGAACAAGCCACTTGCCGCGAATAGGAAAAGCGTATGTTGGAGGGAAAATAATAAACGAGGAAGGCTGCTGTTCATTATACCGTTCAATCACGTTTTGTAGCAGATGAGGATCATCTATTTGCGCCTCAAAGAGCTCTTTTCTCCATGCTTTGATAATGGGGTGTTCAGCAGAGGCCCCAAGGAATGTTCGAGACACGCAAATTCTACGCCCATGATGATGCTTTGCTAGCGGGGGAAGAATGTGCAGATACAAATCATAGGTACTATGCACAGTTGCAAGCGAAGAAAGACACTCAGAAAACAGGTCTACACACGCTCCTCCACACACATCTAAAATATAGGCCCGCAACAGTTCTTCCTTTTTTTCAATATTTGATGCCTGTAGGATTGCCTGCTTAATATGAGAAGGAAGGGTCTCTAAGTCTTTTGAAAGCCAGAGTTTATATTTCCATCCGGGATGAAAATCTTTCCAGCTTTGCTGGTATTTGAGGCATTTCTTTGGCAGCGGCTCATCGCTCAGCCAGATTTGATGGATCATCAGAGGAATAGGCGGCGTAGAACTTACAGAGCACTCTTTGGGGCGTCTTTGCTGCCAGAGAGCTTTGCAATAGTGATAAAATTGCCGATCTGCCGGGTAGCGATTAATGAACCCCTCTCCTAATACATCCATGCCCATTGCCGCATCGAAATCGACATCATAGAGCTGTGAAGAGGGCTTTATGCTACCCTCAGGCGAGCAGGATGCAGTCAGAAAAAGTAGCAAGAGGCAGTAAAAACAGCGTATATTCATGCTCGCTCTCTTTCTTGTTGTGCGGCTATATTAACCATCTCTGCTTGCATCTTTTGCACCTGTTCTACCAGAGCCTCATGACTTTTTCGCAAAATCTGCAGCTCTTGTTGCACATCTTTAAACAGCTCATGGTGACTTTTTTGCCATTTTGCAGAAAAATGATGCACAGCACATGCTTCTGGATTGAGCGATGTAAACGAACGGTCTCTCTTGAGGCCAAAGTCTTGCAATACCTTTTCAAATAGCGAGGGAGGATTGCTCAAATTTTTCAAATAGGCAGGTTTGATGGGATAAAAATAGGTAGAGGGAAAGACAATATTTCGCCAATGTTCTGATTCAATTTCTGCCTCTACTGCGTCTCCAAAAGTAAAAAAAGTGCGAATCATCACTTTTTCTATAGGATTGAGTCTCTCCTCTTCAGTCTGTTGCCATGTCTCACGAATACGCTCTTTCCAGCGTTTCATAATGGGGTGGTTGGGAGCGGTGCCAATTAAGGCATTAGAAACCAGAAGCATCCTGTTGGTTTCGCGTATAGGATGTGGATATTCCACGCCTGCAAAAAAATCATACTTCTCTACAAACTCATCAAACGACTTGAGGACTTCAAAATCGGTGTCGACGTACATTCCGCCGTGCTTGAGCAGAATTTCGCAGCGTAAAATATCTGATTTTTCTCCGTAATTCGAGCTTTTGTTATAGAGATCTTTCAAATCAAAATCGAGCGTTTCTACATCGGCATCTGTCCATAGGCGATATTCCCAATCAGGATGCAGCCTCTTCCATTCTCGGCTAAATCTAGGGATATACTCAGGCATATGCTTGGGACCGAGCCAGATTTGATGGATGACTTTAGGGATATTGTTGCGACAAGCAGGCGGTGCACATGATGGGCGATTTCTCTGCCACACTTTTTTTAGCGTGCGATATCGAGACTGATCGGCAGCCGACTGTTCCACCAACTTAAATTGCCGATGACCTTTCCCAAGCCCATCATCAAATTCAATATCAATAATAGCGTGAGGAGAATGCCGTGGAGCGCCTCTAAATAAAAGAAGAGCTGCTGCTATCAAGAGTAAAAGAACTATGAAAATGCTCATAGCTGCTTTCGTTCTAACTCTCATGTACTGCCTCTAAAATATGCCTCAGACAAAAAAGTGAGAGTTTATCTCATCTTATTGTTTTTTTCCACTCCATCAGGCATAATAGTGGTTTATGAAACAGCTCTTTTCTATTGCGTGTAGCCAATCTCGCTACGTCATTATTTTTCTTCTGAGTCTCTTTGCCAGCCTGCTCTTTACTGTTGCAGGGCAATTGGAGATGTTTTCTTTGGGAGTCATCACCAAAAAAGGTCCTGACTTTTTCGAACTCTTTGCCCCTATCGCCCCCGATGGGAAGCTCGGTTATGCCAAAGAAGTCTCCAAAGTGCAGCTAGATGAGCGCTTTGCACAGCTAGATACCGCCGGCACGGGTGTTGTATCGCAGCAAGACACGGACGCGTTTATTGATAGCCATAGCGGAGGCGGTGTGATTAATAAAGGCCTTGCCTTCATCAGCAAGTTTTTGCCGGTTGAGACAAACATATCCTTTCTTATTGGCGCTCTTATCTTTGTCGCTCTTTTCAAGGCAATTACCCTCTTTTGTTATCGCTTTGGCACGAGGCTGCTTGCCATCCGAATTAGCCAGGATTTGCGCCAAAAATACTTCGATCATCTACAGTCGCTGCCAATGACCTTCTACCAAGAGCATAATATCGGCAGCCTCTCATCGAGAGCAGCCGCTGATGCGACTATGATTGCGGATGGCATCAACTCTGCCTTAATAAATTATATGCAAACGCCCTTTGCACTCATCTCTACCTTCTCTCTTTGTTTTGTCATTAGCTGGCAGCTCTCATGTGCCGTTTTCTTTGGCTTTCCACTCCTCATCATTCCTATTGTCTTTCTTGCCAAGCGGATCAAGCGTATTTCGAGGCAAATTCAAAAAAAGCAAGAGGCCCTTGCTTCGGTTCTTGTAGAATTTCTTTCAGGCATTCAGACAATCAAGGTATTTGCCATGGAGGAATTTTCGCTCAAAAAATTTAAAGAGCATAACGAACAGATGGCAAAACTAGAGAGTAAAAGTGCTAAATATGACATAGCAGCACGCCCGGTGTTGCATACAATCGGAATCTTTTGCTTAGTGACCTCGCTTCTCTTTGGCCTGTATGGACTTCTTCTTCCTCTGCATGAAGTGCTCTTCTACTGCGGCCTTCTCACAACTGTCTATGAGCCAATCAAGAAGTTTGCCGAAGAAAATGGACGTATCCAAAGAGGCATTGTTGCCTCTGAGCGCATGTCTGAAGTTCTTCAACAGACACAACAACAGCCAAAAGCTGACGGCACAATTGACATTCATGACTTTCATGACTGTATTGAGTTTGACCATGTTTGGTTTCGCTATGGCTCTGAGTGGGCGATTTCAGACCTAAGCTTTCGTATTCGAAAAGGGGAGACTGTCGCCTTGGTAGGGCCTACTGGTGCAGGGAAATCGACGATCGTTCAGCTTCTATGTAGGCTGTATGAAGTGCAAAAAGGGGAAATTCGTATTGATGGTCTTCCTCTGTCTGCTTACTCAGTGAAGTCGCTACGTGAATTTTTTGCCTTTGTGCCGCAAAAGCCATTTTTATTTTTTGATACCGTAACAGAAAATATCTGCTTTGG
Organism: uncultured bacterium; assembly: GCA_964406915.1. Classification (GTDB taxonomy): domain Bacteria; phylum Chlamydiota; class Chlamydiia; order Chlamydiales; family FEN-1388; genus CAYOTQ01. Next base: position 1,026 of record CAYOTQ010000111.1, on the reverse strand, counting down.
AAGACAGTTCAGCAATGAAGAAGTCTACAGTGCTGCAAAACAAGCACATGCAGATGAATTCATCCAGAGACTTCCTCAAGGGTATAACACCGTCTTGGCAGAAGCAGGAAAAACACTTTCTGGAGGGCAGCAGCAACGCCTGGCTATTGCACGCGCTTTTATCAAAAAGGCTCCAGTGTTGGTACTCGATGAAGCCACCTCATCTCTTGATGCCACTTCTGAGGCACATATCAAACAAGCTCTGCAAGAGACAAAAGGCTCTGTCACACAAATTATTATTGCCCATAGACTCTCTACAATAGAAGATGCGGACCGATTGATCTATCTTGAGAAAGGACAAAAACTCAACGAAGGCGACAAAAAAGAACTACTTGACAGTTGTCCGCCATTTAGGAAAATGTGGGATCTTTTACAAGTTGGGACAGTGCAGGCAACATGAGTCGTTTTCTTATTTTCTTACTTTGCTGTTTGACATCTTGCTTGCTTTATGCAAGCTCTCCTACAGACGTCTTTGAAAAAGAGCTGTCAGAACTCAAGGTGCAGATTACTTGTGTGGAACAAGAGATCTCCTCTCTTCCAAAGCTGCTTGCTCCAGAGCAGCGGCATATCTTGTATGCAGTCATCAACTTCTTGCAAACAAAAGTAGAGCCCTTTCTTGAGGCCAGGCAAAAAACACTCTACCTCTTGGTCGACTCCCCGGTTACGCAAGTGCTCGCCTATGAACATACAATCATGAAACAATGGATCTCCCATCTGAATGTGATTGCCAGCAGCCTTGAGCCCGAGATTGCCCAATTTTGCCTGCTCAGCTACAACCTTACCGGACTTCTCAAAGCCCACTTTGAAACTGAAGAGCAGGTTCTTTTCCCTCTATTTTTACGTCTGAAAGAAAGTGCTTCTCATGTTTCAAAATAGAGCTGATGCGGGCAAACAGCTAGTTTCCTTGCTTGCCAAGTATCAAGACACCTCCAATGTCATTGTGATTGGCTTGCCTCGGGGAGGAGTGGTGGTGGCATATGAAGTCGC
>CAYOTQ010000110.1:0-5831 GCA_964406915.1 uncultured bacterium | reverse complement strand
TAATAAAACACGACCGCAACAGCACTCTCTCTGTTATGAATTTTTCAACACAGCCGAGCTCTGGCATGTACTTGATACAAATATTCAGTGTATTAGCATAAAGTTGATTGTCATTATTGTTCACGGTAGCTCCTCTGCTATGAAAATTACTGGACTAAAGACAGAAGGAATACTATCGAATAAGCCAAACCAGCTTGCAAGATCAGTGCTTAGTCAAGTACCGGCCAATTCGGATCTTGTTCTTTGTTCTTGCTTAACCGGTTTAGGTGGTAAATACAATCGCAAGAATATGGCAAATTTTTTTGCCTTGCATGCGCCCCACCTACGCATACATGCTCCAACGCTTGCTATAAACAATTTTACTTTATCCCCTTCTGGAGAGGTGAAATGGGATGTGTCTTACATAACAGACCTCTACCAAAGCATAAGACAGAATGGCTCTTTTAGATTTCCAAAAACAGGTAATCTGATGCCAGCGCATGAAGTTATAACACGGATTTCAAATTCACAACTGTATTTCTTGTGTAGAGAGGAAGGTATAATAATTGCTCCAAAGATAGGGCTAGCTACTCTAGAAGAGGGAGTTAGCTCTTATGCTTTATCTACTATTTGGAAGAAATCCTGTGCTTTATTGTTAGCCGCAATATGTTAACGTGAATTTTGAAAAACAGCCAGGGAAGCTTTTTGGCCTTTTTATCGATCTTTTGAGGACACAAGCTATAAGGATAGGAGACTCAAGCCTTCTTGAGTTGAAAGGACCCCAATCCACCTTGTTTAAAACACTACACAAACCACTACAAGAAGGTCTTTACCAAAAAAAAGAGACCAATCGTTTGACCCTAGGGTCAAACGGAGGCTCAAGCTGAATAAACGTCCTTCCATCACGAGCAGGCTTAGGAAAATGATACACAAGCCATGGACCATTCCATCGCAAGTTTTCACTCGCATAAGGAGGCCTTGCACAGTATCTAATTAAACGCTCCAAGCCGGCACGATCAAAAGCCTCAGTTCGTACTGTTGCATCGAGTGAAAATCCACTATTCTCATACGATAACATCTTCTTGGCACTCTCTTAATCAAGCCAGCCTCTCCTACAGAAAAATCTCAGAACTCGTCTTTGAATAGCATCCTGAGTGTCAGCAATATCATCTGGAGTCAGTATTGTTTCATGAAAAAACAAATCTTCTCCCTCTGCACCGAAAGTTCCATCTACTACAAGAATATGGCAATGTGGATGCTCGTTGAGAGTCTTGCCAAAATGTTGGTCCTCAAGCTCTTCTGCTTGTTGTGATGTTGAAGACACCTCGGATTTTGCATGTGAGACTCCTGCTCACGAATCGTCAGCAGTACTGCTTGGCTGACGTTATACGCACCTCACATTACTACCTAAGGGTGTAATGTGCAGATTTGTATAGATTTTAGGAGCGGTCTGCGTAGCGGGTGGTGCTGTTTGTGCGTTGACGCTATTGATCAGTGCTTGCAGTTGGATTAAATCTTGTTGTTCAACAATATCTTGTTGCATGATGCTTAAAAATGCATTACGCACATCAGCATTATTCATAGCAGGAGTATTCAGTAATTTGTTTGCAAGAGTCCTCTTAACTTGAGCCGCATTTGCGATGATGTTTAAGCGTGCAATGTCACTGAGAGATATACCAGGAGTTGATACCACTTGGTGCGATGCATCTAATGCACGAGCGTTTGCTTTTTCTACTTCGTTCATAATTGCTTGATTAAATGCTGCCATCTCTTCAGGTGTAGGCGTTGTCGTATCTGTATAGATATTTGCAAAAGGCACCAGAAAAAGGCATGCGTATAAAAATAAGTGGTATCGTCGCATAAAAATCCCCTGTTTCATCATTTTTTCCACTAATAATATATAACTATTTTTTAAAAAAGGTTTTTATCCTGACTAATGTATCCGCAAGAAAGTGGATGTGCCATACTCTTACCAAAAGCTTGTGGTACACTCTGGGCTTCATGAGAGTGCAGAGAAGTTGTATCGATTAGCCGCTTTCAACCATCAAATGATCGGTTAGTGCCAAGAAATATTCGGCTGACCAAATATCGAGACGTTCAGGATCCCAGATGAAGGGGCGCATATCCGCTTTCGCACTTGCCCAGTCGATGGTTGCAATTTTTTCGCGAAGGATGCACAGTACCTTGTCGAGAGTAAGACGTTCATCGGGAGCGAGATTTTTTGCTTGTTTCATGCATGATTCCAAGTAGGTAAGATTCAAAGGGATTTTATTTTGGATGTACCAGATAATATCATACCAGTCCCTACCTTTCACTCTTCCTTTCCACGCTCTATATAAGGCTGCATGCATCTTACCAGCAAAAAGATCGCTTTGATGCAGCGTGAGAACATAAAAAGAGACAGGATTCAGTACAAGGCGGTTCTGCACACGAGCGTGTGGCGGAGGATCGGTGTCCACTTCAAGTTTAATCTGAACTTTGTCATTGTGATTGATCGATTTGGTTTTTTGCTCGCTGCCGATTGCAAGATAAAGCTGTATCGTATTCATTTTCATAAAGGCTGAGAGCACACCAGTTTCGATATTTTTGCTTTTTTGAACTACCTCCATGTCAAAACCCAGTGATCCTAGTTCCTTTTTCATTCCATTTAAAAACGGTATGAAGTCAAATTGTGGATTAGGCTGAAGTAAGGTAAAATCGAGATCTTCGCTAAAGCGATCCAGTCCGTAGAGGATCCGTAAAGCAGTCCCACCATAAAAGGCCGCTTTTTCAAAAAAACCATGCCTTTCAAGGCCTAGCAGCGCTGTCTGCTGTAATACCTCTCGAATCTTGGTCTGCTCTTGAATTTTTGAGTTTTTGTAGTGGTCTATCATTTTGCTGATATTTGATTTTGTCATATGAGTCCTATTGCACCACAGAGATTATGCACGGCTTGTGAACGATAGCGCTCAGCGATTTCTGCAAGGTGGTGTTTATCCAGCTGCTTGATTTGGGATTCATCGATTCGCCTTGCTTCAAGCAGGTCTGCGAGAAGCTCCTTGCTTGAAAGCTTTTTGCTCTTTTGATGCACCAAGTCGGCAAGCGCTTTTTCTGGCGTTGCAATTAAAAAATTACCACCAAAATTTTCTTTTTGATCGATGCCAATAGAATAGCGAGCATGACTCAAGTACACATATTCAAATGTGCCAAGAGGGGTATTGTAGATTTTAGAAGTGGTGGCCGATGCTGACGTTACAACATAGACTCCTTCTGGAATCATCCCATAGTAGGAAAGCGCCCATTCAAAGCTTAGGTAGGAAGGCCCGTAAAGGAGGTTTGCAATTTGCTCATAAGGAACGGGTGATCGTTCAATTTTTTCTGCGATAACAAAAAATCCATTCTTCAAACGAATCAACTCCCCTCGTCTACACAGGCGAGACATAAAGTCATGGGGATTGGTATAGTCCTTTAAGAGCGGAAGGATGTTTTGCGTCTCAATATATGCTGTCTCGCTAAAGCGCAGAATATCATGCATAAGCACTTTGCCTTTTCCTTTATTCTAACACAATCTCCAATTTTTTTGGAGAAAAAAAGAAAATAGAATAAAATTTCGAACAGAATCTCCAATTTCTTTGGAGATTCTGTGCTATTTTGGTGAGACAATGCATGCAGTCTCCTATCATTTGCTGTACTCTTACAAAAAGCCTATGGCGTACTCTGCCCTTACAGGAAAACGCAACGAGAAACTCTTGGCGACAGTCCTCACAATGGGCACATGCACATCCCCTTGCTAGAATACCGCAGCCAAGATAGTTCGTAAACTCTTTGTCAATATATTGAAGAACGGGATTCTGCGCATTCTTATGCCAAGTTTTGTAATGCTTTTTGACGATCTCAAAAAGGACTGTTTTCTCCGGCCTGCGTGGCCTGTATAACGATTGAGAGTTTTTTGGACAGCTGAGAGCTGGCATATTAGAAGTATCATTTTTCACATGCTACTCAGAATGTGGTATAGAAAAATTTATGAATGGTTTTTCAGCACACCAACTTGAATTTCCTACTCATTATATGGTCCTTGCTGGAGATCCAAGACAAGAAAAATTTTTACGTGTCAAAAGTCACTTTTTGTCCTGTTTGAGATATTGCAGTATCAATTTTTGGCTTTTTATTTGGCTGAGCTGCCGAGAGATTTATCTCATCTTCTTCAGGTTGTTTTCGCTTTGTGTTCTTTATGAGCAATTGAGGTTTTGTTCCAAAGTATTTCTCCCATTCTGACTCTAATTTATTATATTCCTTATGAAGAGCTTCAAAATGTTGCAAAGCATTTTTACAGTTACTAAGACATCTTTCGATTTCCTCCGCAGATACCCGTGGAGGAAATATTCGATTACACCTATCAACGCAAGAGGCATGAGAAAAGGAAAGATTCAAGTTCTGAGCTTTCTCTTTAAGCTTTTTAGCTTGAGTATCGATTTCTTCAGCCTCACTTTGCAGAAAACTAAGTTGCTGATTTGCCACTTTAGTAACATTTGTCACTGGCATACAAAGAGCAGCGAAATTCATCCCCCAGGAAGAATAACGTCGATTAAATTGAGATACTTACTGAAAATAGGCTGTTTGTTGTTCATTAAATGAAAGAGATGCTGTTGTAAAATTAACACTCATAAATTCCTTTTTTTATCTCAGAATTATATATATTTTAAAAAATAATACCAAAAATAATGCCAACAAATCAACAAGAAAAAAAGTAAGTAAGTATTTTAGAGCTGACTCTAAATTCCCAACCTTTGAAGGAATGAAATTGATTTTTCTCGATGCTATACCACTTTTAGAGTGACCTTGCCCCGATAAAATAGACCTCTTTCGAAACTAGATTCCCTTTTTACAAAAAAAAGGAACGATGTATTTCAAAAGCGGGTGGATGAGCTTGCTAAGAAGAGCGCCGAGCGACACAAGCTTCTTCGGGCAGATGCTGGGCATGGAGATATGCAGCTACAAGAAGCTCTCTGTATCGCCAAAGATGCTGCCTGAACATAAGACAGCCAGTTTCACAATTAAAAAGAACACCCGTCTTTACTAACGACGTGGAAAGTTAGCATCAAGCCATTGAACGACAACATCTCCTCGATCGTCTTCAATTGCTTGATGTAGCTCTTGAAGAAGCCCTCTTTTTTCCTGGTCGCCTTCTATATCGCCTAGAGCCATTTCCACAAAGTCTTTGGCGCGTGCTTTGTTTTCAAATTCAATGGCATGTAGCTGTTCTTTTAAATTTGTTTTCACATGCGGATTTTGTTTCAAAAATTCTTTTTCGCTAAGGGCCTCTTTATCTCTTTCGAGAAGAGATCGAGCCAGATGTGAGGCTGCTTTTGGTGTTGGAGGATTTGCATGGTTCATCACAATTTCGCGCATTGCTGTAAGTGCTCGTTTTCTGTCCTTTAGCCAGTCTGGCATCCAGCTATCAGGATTTCTTCTCTCGCCTGTTGTGTTGGATATATGATAAAAGACATGGCCCACAGGATCATAGAGATTCATGATTTTGAGGTATCTATCTGCTAACATAATGTCACGATATTCTTTTACAATGGCTTGACAATTGCTATCGACATGGGCTTTTGCCTCTGCAGGAGATAATCTTGAAAAGTTCTCTCCAAGGTCGATATGGGTCACTATGCCGTCTCCTATATGTACTGAGAGTGCTGTGTGGCCTTTCAGTGAGCGGCTTTCTCTGACAAGAAATGCACCTGCCTCTTGTTGGTCAGGTAAAGATTTTAACAGTGTGTCGTATTGTGGATCTTGTAGAGTCACCGGTTTGTAGGAGTTGAGACTAGATCCTGGTTGGATTCCCTGTTTTTGAAGAGTTTGATGTACCTTGT
>CAYOTQ010000109.1:0-5868 GCA_964406915.1 uncultured bacterium | reverse complement strand
AAGATGAAGCTATTCTCTCAAAAGGGGGACTTTTTTTCCCTAATGAGATGGTGCGACATAAAATCCTTGATCTTATAGGCGATCTTTTATTGATAAAAAATCGGTTTACAGGGCATATTATAGCAATTCGGTCTGGTCATACCGCAAACTATCGGTTTGCACAGAAAGTGTATGAGCAACTTTTTTTGGAGAATAGGTAATGTCTACCCCCACGATAGCGGAAACTACAGTTTTGGATATAAAAGAGGTTTCAAAAATTTTGCCTCATCGCTATCCCTTCCTACTTGTTGACAAAATCATTGAATTGGATCTTGAGAAGGGGACCATTGTTGGCCAAAAGAATCTGACAATTAACGAAGCTTTTTTTCAAGGCCACTTTCCTGGCGCTCCTATTATGCCTGGAGTTTTAATTTTAGAAGCTCTTGCACAGACAGGAGGTGTATTGCTCCATCTTCGAACAAATCCTGAAAAAATTGCTGTGCTATTAAATGTAAATAATGCCAAGTTTCGCTCGCCTGCTCGTCCTGGAGATGTACTTCACCTAAAAGTGAAAGGTATTCTTTTCAGCAGCAAGGGCTGTAAAGTGCATGCACAGGCAATGGTGGGCAATAAACTTGCTGCGGAAGCAGAGATAGCCTATGCATTTATTGATAAAGAGCAGATTTAGCAAAATATATATAAATAGAGTTGTGCTTCATGTCTCAAATTCACCCTACAGCCATCATTGAACCAGGAGCTCGCATCGGGTCGAACGTCCAGATCGGACCCTATTGTGTGGTTGGGCGTCATGTATGTCTTGAAAATGATGTAGTTCTTAAGCCTCATGTCTGTATTGAGGGGCATACCACTGTAGGACAAGGCACGACGATCTATCCTGGTGCTGTTATTGGCTTTAAGACTCAAGACCTGAAGTTTCGTGGCGAAACTACCTATGTCCAGATTGGCAGACAGTGTGAGATTCGTGAGTGTGTGACGATCAACGCTTCTTGCGGAGAAGGGACATTTGTGAAGGTTGGCAACAATTGCCTGATCATGGCGTATTGTCATATTGCCCATAATTGTGAGTTGGAAGATCAGGTAATCATGGCCAATAACGCTACTCTTGCAGGGCATGTGCATGTAGGCAGATGTGCTGTAATCGGTGGTCTTTCAGCTGTGCATCAATTTGCTCGTATTGGAGGCTATGCGATGGTAGGTGGTATGAGCCGCGTCACACATGATGTACTTCCTTATACAATTGGTGCTGGATCTCCCTATCGTTTGGGAGGCCTCAATCTTGTTGGGCTCAAGCGTCGTGGAATTCCTCTGAAGACCCGAAATATCCTCAGCCGTGCCTTTCGTTTGATTTATAGAGAAGGCTTGGCGCTTTCTCAAGCACTCGAATGTATTGAGCATGAATTGGAGAATTCTGCAGAGATTCAGTATATACTTGAATTTTGCAAAAGCTCAAAGCGTGGTCTGATTGGCAGGAAAGGAATGACGAGTGCCAAGGATGAAGAAGCATCAGAAGAAGCAAAAGACGTATCTAGAGAAGAAAATCCCACATTTGTATGAGAGTCGTCTTTTTTGGCACCCCAGAATTTGCTGCCACTGTGCTACAGGCGATTTTTTCTGAATGCGAAATTGTCGCCATTGTCACGCGACCAGACACTCCTCAAGGTCGCTCGCAGAAACTTCAACCGCCAGCCGTCAAACAAAAAGCAACAGAGATCCTCCCCCATATTCCTCTATTACAACCTCTCAAATGCTCTACTCCTGAGCAAATAGAAATCTTGAAGAGCTACGATGCTGATCTTTTTATTGTTGTGGCATATGGAGAAATTCTTTCTCAGGCGCTTCTTGATGTTCCCAAACTTGGCTGTATTAATCTCCATGCAAGTCTCTTGCCTTACTATCGCGGTGCGGCGCCAATTCAGCGTTGCTTGATGGCAGGGGAAAAAGAGACGGGAGTGAGCATCATCCGTATGGTGCGCAAGATGGACGCGGGCGATGTACTTCATATGGAGAAAATGACGGTGCCATCCGATATGACAGGCGGGGAGCTTGAGCAGGCATTGAGTGTCATTGGTAGCAGAGCGCTTATCAAGGTCATTCATGATTTTCAAAGTGATCAGATAGTCAGCGAGGAGCAAGAGCATGCAAAAGCGACATTTGCAGACAAGCTGACAACTGCTGATGGCCATATTGACTGGTCTCGTCCAGCAAATGAGATCTACAATCGCATTCGTGCCTTGAGTCCGACACCTGGGGCGTGGTGTGAAGTTCTCTTTCGCGGGCAAAAAAGAAGGCTCAAAATTCTTCGTGCCACATTGGACTCCCAAGGAAGTATAACCATTTCGGTGCCGTGCGGGGATGGGACACTTCATATTTTGCAGCTGCAACTTGAAGGCAAAGCTGTGATGTCGGCTGCCGATTTCCTCAGGGGAGTCGACCGTTCTCTTCTTGAGTTCATCTGATAGACCGGTTTTTTTATTTAAATTTATTTATATATATGTATCATGCGGGTTAATAGGCGTTTCATCATAGATGCGCCATATATAACTTTGAGGTACCTATGACGGCTACACCAGCTCAAGAAACCAAAAATCCTTGGCAACAAGAAGCCTGGAATCCAGAAAATTGGAACAAGCAGTGGAATCATCCATGCATGTGTTCTCCATGGACTCCACATTGTCTCCAATGGCAACAGCCATGGGCGCAATGGCAGCAGCCATGGTCACAATGGCCACAACAAAATTGGCAGTGGTCTCAGCAAAATTGGCAATGGCAACAGCCATGGTCACAATGGCCACAACAAAATTGGCAATGGCAACAACCATGGAACCGTTGCTGGAATTGGCAACAGCAGCCAGCATGGCCAGCATGGCACGCTTGGTGGTAAAAGAATACCGTGTACTAGCAAAAGAACGGTAGAGTTTTGCAAGAAGCCTCCTCTATCGTTCTTGATATACTATTGACTATCCATTTGCCAAAGATGGTCGAACAGAGCCATATTCCAGACCCCAGGCATCTGTCATTTTATCGCGAATGCTCCAGAGTTCAGGAAAGAGATGTTGTTCAGTATGAGCCTTTAGCGTTTCTACTGCCCGCCCGCGCAGTGATTTTGAATGCCCCCCAATACTGCGAGCGATCAGATCAAGATGTCGCTTGAAAAAGCGATGATGCAAGGCATCCATTTCTGCAAGCGCTTCAGCAATCATATATGCATCATTGTGTGAATAAGCAGTATGATAGACTTGTTCTATTGTGAGCTGTTGTTTTTCTAAATAGGCAGTTGTATACGATTGCCAGACTTGAGGGAATATTGATTTGAGAGCTTTAAATCCAGGGGAGGTGACCCCGCTTCCGCTGCCAAGAAAAGTGCGAATTGCTTGATAGTCTGCCGGAGACATGGTTTCTAAGAGATCTGCCTGGTCGATTACATGCTGCTGAATGATATGGACCCGGCGAAACAAGGTAAGCGCTCGAAAGGTATGGCGTTCTTCCATGTACTGGCAAATATCTACCAGAGTATATGCTGCCAGTTTTAAATACATTTCTTCTATTTGATGTACAATTTGAAATTGTAGCTCATCTTGATTGCACAACTTATTAAAATCCTTTTGACATTCGAGCAACTCGTTTATTTTTAAGTACGTTTCATAATCCGAATTTCCTTTTTCGCGCATAATAGAGTAAAATTTTTCCTTGTCTACCATATCTGCCCCTTACTTGGGAATTTTGCATTAACACTTTTCTCAATTTTGAACGAATATCACTGGGATGCCTAAAAGATCAAGAGGTGATCTATGAACCTATCCGTAAATTGCTGTTTGCCATATTTTTTCGTTTTTCGGCTCTTTTTCGAAATTTTTCTTGGCAAGTTAATAAGCTTACCTGCGAAAAACTCCAAAAAAATAGCTTGAAAAATGAAAAAATCTGTGCAAACAGCAATTTACGGATAGGTTCATTGATTTAAAACTCAATGTATTCTATTTGTTAGGATTAAGAAGGTAGATTATGGGGAAAAAAATACAAATAGGAGTGATTTTTGGAGGAAGGACTGAACATATCGGTTCCATAGAGCATGCTCGTGCTGTTATTGACTGCTTACAGAAAAATCCTATATATGAAGTACTTGCAATCTATATCACACAAGCAGGGGCGTGGCGTTGGCTAAGAGATTGGGCAGAATTGCCTTCTACAGATACTACCTCTGAAGTAGGCATCGTATGTAATGGTTTGATTGAATTGGTAAATCCTCATAAATTCATCCCTCTGGACTTTGTCTTTCCATTAGTTTTGGGGATCGGTGGTGAGGATGGTGCTCTTCCAGGTTTATTAGAGCTTGCACAAATTCCATATGCTGGTTGTGGTGTGCTTGCTTCTGCTTTGGGAATGGATAAGATCGTCTGTAAAATGATGCTAGATTCGCACCAGCTGCCGCATGCTCCGTTTTGCTATACGACACGAGAGGAGTGGAAGCTGCATCCGGACTGCATATTTCAGCAATGCAAACAACGGTTGTCATTGCCATGGTTTGTAAAACCTGCCAATTCGGGGTCAAGTATTGGGATTAGCCGAGTTGATCATTATCAAGAATTTGATAATGCGATGCAAGAAGCGGGAAATATTGCCTCGAGAATCTTGATAGAACAGGCGATTTTACCAGCTAGAGAAATTGAAGTCGCTATTATGGGTAATGATTCGCTCCAGGTTTCTATGCCTGGAGAAATTACACACACTCGCCCATTTTTTGACTACCGGGCAAAATACCACGATACGGATACAAAGATCCTGGTTCCTCCTCCAAATTTGCCTTCGAAGGTTCTAGAGGACATACAGATGTATGCACAGCAGGTGTACCGGCTACTCAACTGCTGTGGTTTTGCGAGAATTGATTTTCTCGTACATGCCCACACTCATAAGATCTTTATTTTGGAAATAAATACCATACCGGGCCTGACTCCCGCAAGAATGTTTCCTCAGCTATGGCAAGCTCAGGGATATTCCTATCCACAAATACTAGATACGTTGATATCGCTTGGCTTTGAAAAAAAAATGCGCTACTATTCGTAACTCGCATTATTTGCGAGCGAGCTTTTTCATTTATTGGAGATCAAACATATGGCGACTGTGACATTCAAAGGAAGTCCTGTACATACAAACGGCGAGTTGCCCAAAATTGGCAGTATCGCTCCCGATTTTATTCTTACAGATGGTGAGCTAAAAGATCGCACTCTGAAGGATTTTCAGGGCAGAAAAAAACTGATCTCAATTGTGCCAAGTCTTGATACTGGAGTCTGTGCACTCTCCGCCAAAAAATTCAATGAGGCGGCTAAAGCACATCCGGAAATTTTGGTGCTTTTTGTCTCGTCAGATCTCCCGTTTGCACAAAAGAGGCTCTGTGCAGCAGAGAGCTTGGAAAATATCAAGACACTTTCCATGATGCGATCGAAAGATTTTGCAAAATTGTATGGGGTATTAATCATAGATGGTCCTTTGGAGGGCTTATCGGCGCGCGCTTGCCTTGTGCTCGATGAGAACAACAAGGTGCTCTATACTGAGCTCGTAGGTGAGATTACTCAAGAGCCCAATTACAGCCATGCTCTCGAAAATTTATTGATTAAATGATGCTATAGGCAGATTATAGCCCTTGATGATTCTATTCCTCAAAGCAACCTATAAGGAGGGAAATCATTATGGCAGCACCCACATCAATTCCACTGAGCACGTTGTTAGAATCTGTCGATGCACAGGTCTTTAATGGCGCGTATGCTATATCCTGCGACAGAGGCAAAGAAAACGATGCTGTAGCTGGATGCAAGCGTTTGCTTCAACAAGAAGGATTTGAGCCGCATGAAGCGCTGCGGGTTCTGCTCGACGAGC
>CAYOTQ010000108.1:0-5871 GCA_964406915.1 uncultured bacterium | reverse complement strand
TGGCTTGAAGGTCTATGCCCCTGGCGTCAATGATAAGGAAGAGCCGCAAGAAGAGCCGGTAGTATGGAATACGATCGACGGTAAAAGAATTTATACGGCTTGGAAATGGCTGGTAGAAGCCAAATGGATTGAAGATTTTGCTGCAAAACATAGACGCGTCAAGTTTATCAATGCCACAGAGGGAGGCCTTGGGCTTCGCGGGCTTGTCCATATGAGCTTTGAAGAGGCTCAAAAGCAGTTTTTAAGCAAAAGCTATGATCTGGACGGATTGGTTCATACAGCCATTCAAGAAGCTGGACGGTGTCGCTGCTCTCCTCAGAAGATTTTGCAACTACTGAGTGAAATGTATGATAGCTTGTCTCGCTGCATCCAGCATCTCACAACCCTTGTAGGCCTTATAAGACAGTCGTCTCAAGATCCACGAGAGCTGCCAGACTTTATTCTGGAACTGGAAAAGTTGCATGTAGAAGTAGGCTATGAGTATCTATTGGAAGTCTTTGATCGGATGAAGACTAAACAAGAGTTTTATCAGGTGCAATTTGCCTCGCATCCATTGCAGACACCTCAACAGCAAACAAAGCTGGAACTTGATTTATTGGCTGTACGCTTTGTATTTCTCAAAGAGGTGGCCAGCATCAATCAAAAGATGATTGTATTTTCTGTGCGTGAACAACAAGATCGAGGAATACATATAGAAGCTTTTTCTCCTACAAGCGAGGTCCAATGGGGATAGAGAGTGAGACAAGATTGCGTAAGGACGGCTCGATACTTTCTATATCGCTGTACAAAGATCACCTGTTGCATGGAGAGTCTCGCTGTTTTTATGCCAGCGGCCAGCTCGCCTCTGAAGCGTGGTTTGATCATGGAAAGCGTCAAAAGGCCCGTTTTTTTTCTCCAGATGGCATCCTCACGTGCGAGCTTTTGTATCACGATGGTCTGTTGCATGGCACGCAGCGTTATTTGACCCAAACTGGTGTGTGTTTATGCGAGCTTCCCTATATTCAGGGGATGTTTGATGGTGCACTTAAACTCTTTTTCCCCGATGGCTCTTTGCAAAGGCAAATAGAGATGAGGCAAGGAAAGCGTCATGGTATTGACTGCCTATGGGATGATTCTGGGGTGATTACCTTTGCTTTTGAGTATGAACATGGGCATTTGGTGAGGGTGCAGATGGCCGATCAAATCGCCAAGGTCTACAAGTTAGAAACGTAGCGAACCTGGGCCGTAAAGGCCCAGGCGTGGGTACTCTATGACAACTTGAGAATTGATATAGTGGCAGCAGGTGGAGTCCTGTAATAAGGATTTTCACCGGCAACTGACTGAGATAAAGGAGCCAGGGTAATGGGCATTGCCCCCGTGTTGGCCATTGTCACAACATCGCCTTCTTGTAGCTGGATGACAAATGAATTGGATTCATAAGTCCTGGTTCCTGCCAGAAAGAGCGAGCTGCCTGGAACGGGAGCTCCATTCACCATAATGCTGACATGGATACGTTGGGAGTCTCCACCACGAATCGCATAGGAGATAAAGTAGTTACCTGCTGTATGGATTGTAAACTCACCATTCAAGCTCTCATACGATACATCTTCGCCGGTGGTGCCAATGTAGGCTGGTGTTCCCTCAGAAGTGTCAAACACTATATTGGCGTTTGATCCTGCTATATGGTAGGGATCAATTTGGGTGCTAGACACTGGAACAAAATAATAAGACACAGCACTCATTGGAAGAGCCTTTCCAGCAAATCCTGCAGGACCTGCAGGTCCTGTCGCTCCTGTTGGTCCGATTGCGCCTGTTACTCCAGTTGCACCTGTAGGGCCAGTCGCTCCTGTTCCCCCGATTCCGGTAGGCCCTCGTGGTCCTGTGGGGCCAACTTTACATCTATGGTGGCTTTCTACTTGCGCATCGTTCACATCGTTTTTTTTGGCGGCGCGGGCTTCTGCTTGAGCGCAGCAGGCAAGCATGGCCATTGCGGACATACACAATAAAATTTTTCTCATACTCTCTGCTCCTATAAATTTAGGGATAGGGTAGTGATACTTCAAGAAATGTATATAATGCAATGGGTATCTTGTCTAAATTTACGAAGTTTTTTTGATGGGCTTTTTTGCAATAGTAATATGAAATTCATGATTGTGCAGTTTGGCAGAGAGCCCTAAATCTGATCGATACCGTTCTAATTGTGGGCAATAGACTTGCAGAATGATCAGCTGATCGTATCTTGTCCGTACGCTTGCAAGCCGCATAATTTCAAAATGAAACATCTTGCCTATCCCTGGAATGGTGGGAAACTGCTCGATTTCATCTTCATACAGCACGCTTATGTGTGCTCCAGGAGCATCTGCTCGGCGAAAATAGGAGGGCTTCACATAGCCTTTTTCTTCAATCAGCTCAAAAAGAGCGTGGATATAGGCATCATCGACTTTGAGGTAGGTAAAACCGGTCTCTTTCTTTTGAAGTATGCCATGATGAGGCAGCTTGGTCTGTACATATTCAAGCAGCTCTGGGTTGTCGAGTACTTTGGCGTCGTCAGCATGAACGGCTACACATAGACTTATTAAACAGAAAATTAAATAAATGATAAAAGATTTTGTTTTTAGCAAGACTGCCTCCAAATTATTTTCAATTAGAAGGCTAGATTATAATACAAAATAAATATTTTTAGTCTAAATATTTATACGCGATCGTGGTAAGAAAATCTTCAAACACTTCTCGCGTGACTAGTTCATCGAGTATCGAGACAGCAAGGGGCAGGTGGGGTGTCTCTTGAGAGATTTTCTCTCGTATCGTCTTATAGAGTGCAGCGTCAATGACTCTTCCATCAGAAAGGCGAGCTTTATGGTGGATCCATTGCCAGAGTTGAGAGCGCGCAATCTCTGCTGTAGCCGCATCTTCCATCAGGTTAAAGAGGGCAATTGCCCCCTGGCCTTGCAGCCAAGCAGTCAGGTACTGCAGGCACACCTGTATATTTTTGCTCACGGCGTCTTGGGTGATGCTCCCGCCGGGGATGTGAAAATCAAGCAGTTGGTGGCACGTGACGGCAACTTCTTCTCGAAGGCGCTCCTTTTGATGCGGGCGATGATGGAGGACATGTGCAAAAATATCTCTGGCGACAGAGACCAGGTCTGGATGTGCCACCCACGTTCCATCAAAGCCGTCTTGTGATTCGCGCTCTTTATCTTCTGCTACCTTTCGAAGGGCAGTGGCATTGACTTCGGTATTTTTTCTACTCGGCACAAAGGCTGCCATGCCGCCTATGGCATGGGCGCCTCGTTTGTGGCATGTCTGGACAAGAAGTTCAGTATAAGCCCTCATAAAGGGCACTGTCATTGTCAGCTGGCTGCGATCAGGAAATACAAGTTCTTGTCTCTTTTGAAATTTTTTAATGATACTGAACAGATAATCCCAGCGACCAGCATTCAGTCCTAGGCAATGCTCCTTGAGCTCATACAAAATCTCTTCCATTTCAAATGCGGCCGGTATGGTTTCGATGAGGACTGTGGCCCGGATGGTGCCTCGAGGGAGCCCTAGCTCTTGCTGGGCGGTGAGAAAGACCTCATTCCATAAACGCGCCTCTAGGCGGCTTTCAAGTTTTGGCAGATAGAAATAGGGGCCGCTCTTTTTTTTCAGCAGACGGTGGGCGTTGTGAAAGAGATAGAGGCCAAAATCAAACAGCGATGCCGATATCGTCTCTCCATCGATCTGTAGATGCTTTTCTTCCAGATGCCAGCCTCGAGGGCGGACCATAAGTACGGCTTGCTTTTCTTGCAGAACGTACTGTTTGCCTTCCGGAGAGGTATATGAGAGCTTGTTGCCAATTGCGTCAATCAAGTTGAGCTGCCCTTCGATGACATTGGACCAAGTGGGGGAGAGGGCATCTTCAAAATCGGCCATGAAGGTGTCTGCTCCCGAATTCAGTGCGTTGATCATCATCTTCTTTTCGACAGGGCCTGTAATTTCGACATAGCGTCTTTGCAGATCAGCTGGTGGAGACGCTACTTTCCAGGATAGATCGTTTCGTATAGGGGCAGTCTCTGAAAGAAAATCGGGGAGCTTGCCTGTATTGATGGCCTGCTGGCGCTCGTGGCGTTTTTTGAGTAATTCAATGCGTGTTTGGTTATGCGCTTTGTGCAGTGTTGCAAGAAATGCCCGAGCGTCTGATGTCAAAATCTTTTGTTCCATACTTGTTCCTTTATTTTCGATATAGCAGGTCTCAGGAAAAAAGGCTTGCAATCCCGTAAAAATCTCGATATGGGTGGGCGTATGGAAAATTTTGTGCAGCATAAAGTCATGCAAATGACATCCTTATCAGAGCTTCCTGCAAAAGTAGCGGCCATGTTGCCGCAAATCATGCAAGAGGTTGCGGTTCATAAACCAAATCCTATTGTTCTCATCACCACATCCAAAGAGAATGTACACTGCACAAAGCATGCGGGACACTATTTTATGGGAGGATTGCCGGCCCTCATGCAGGCAGTGAGGCTTTTGCAAAAAGATTCCGCCGCTTCTGTCTCCTATGTCAATGATGGGCAGCTGAAAAAATCGACGCAATCGGCCCATCAGGGGCATGTACATCCCACAGAGTGGACGACGCCAGAGCTGGGAACTCTTGCTCTGGTAAAAATTTTGCTTCAAAATCTTTGTCTGCTTCCAAAACCAGCTCCTGAGGATATCCTCAACTACTCCTACATCCACCTGCCACTCTCAAAATTGCGTCCTTCTCTTCTTGCGAAAAATATGATCTTCAGGCTGGTGCATACTCTCTTGTCAAAAAATGGGGTATCAGAAGATGACCGCTGGCAGTGTGAGGCTGTGCGAGCATCTCTTGCCTTTCATAAGGCGCTGAGTGAGGAAATAGAGGCGGCCGGCGGCGAGCCCACATATGCGGCCAAATGGCGTCTTATCTGGTGGCCAGAAAAAGAGGGGATCGAAAGAAAGAAGAAGATATGGAGTGCTTTGGGCATTCAGACAGCGCCTCTAAGCTATGAAGAGCTACGCACAAACAGCCTTCTCAAAGATGATATCCCGCTCTATGGCCTCAAAGTGCTTGAAGACGGTAAATTCTTTGCCAATGTTGATCACAAAATATGTGCCCACCTCGAAAAAAAATATGCTCATTCCTTCCATGTACGTACAGCGTCAGTAACAGAACTCTATCTCGACGAACAGACAGGAAAACCCTTTGCGGTACAGGAGATGCTCCCGGATGGCTCTCAGCAGTTGGTATCTATAGACTCATTTTACGGCTCCTGCGGTCATAATCAAGTATTTAAGGATGATAAAAGACTTTGGGATGAAGTGCCAGTAACTGGCGTGAGTACACTCTGGACTGCAAGTATAGAAAAACAGATGTTGATAGATCGTCTAGGAGCACTATCTGATGCAGATCTTGCCAGCAAAGTGCGGCAGTTTGTGGGGACGACAAACCTTACCAATCTGCATATGACAATTTGGGATGCGTGCGTGGAGGGAGATGTGGTACATGTCATTGCCAGGGCAACACAAGGGGCTAATTTTAACTCTGAACTAGCAGATCCAGACGATCTTTACAACATGACGGCCAACATCAACCGATTCTTCATTGGAAAATGGACACTTCTCTCGGCAGGCTCATGCACTCGCAAGACAACGACTGCCAATGTGCCGGAACTTACCGAGAATTTTATCCATGGACTTTCAGGAATCGGCTTTAGCTTTTCTGCTGCTCCTAAAGAAATGCTCCAACGCTCTGGGCTTACCTCTCATCTTTTCTCAAAACTCCTTTCGCGATGTGGGTGGCCAATCAACTGGCAGAGGAAGTAGGAGGCTGTAAAGGCGGTTTTAGGAAACGTAACATCTCGATTTCTTGAGGATCCACTACGTTTTCCCATGAGG
>CAYOTQ010000107.1:0-5907 GCA_964406915.1 uncultured bacterium | reverse complement strand
AAACAGGGAGTAAGAACATCTTCGATCGCCTGAAAAATTTTGAAAATCACTTCGAGAACAACTTCGAGAACAATTTCGAAAACAATTTCCAAGAATACTATATTCTCACTTCCCCATATCTGACTTTTCTGTACAACTCTAAGAAGCCGTTGCCAAAAATTGGTGGTCACTTGGATTTTAAGCACAGGTCCCGGCACGCAGCAGGTTCAAACAAAAAATAAGAGCCTCAGTGTGTTCAACCATTTTTCTTGAAAATATCCAGTTCGTCTGCTTATATCCCTCTATAACTTCAAACCCATACCCAGAGGTAAAAAATGCATTCATTGCGAACGCTTGCTCTTATAATTTCGATGGCAACCCTCACGACCTCGCTGTCAGCAGCTGACCAAGATGGTATACCACCAGATTCTCAAAATGTGAAAATCAAAGAC
The DNA here is from genome assembly GCA_964406915.1 of uncultured bacterium. Classification (GTDB taxonomy): domain Bacteria; phylum Chlamydiota; class Chlamydiia; order Chlamydiales; family FEN-1388; genus CAYOTQ01. The sequence goes on along the minus strand of CAYOTQ010000107.1, from coordinate 5,476 downwards.
GCTACAAAAAACCCAAAGCTCATTTCAACAGATAACCGCCCAACGGCGATTCCAGATCGCGGACCTAGAGGCCCAACAGGCCCTATGGGACCAACAGGCCCTCAAGGAGCCACTGGAGAGCAGGGAATACAAGGATTGCAAGGCCCCGAGGGTGCTACAGGTGCTACCGGTCCTATCGGACCCATGGGTGATACAGGTCCAACAGGCCCGACAGGCGCGACTGGGGCAACTGGTGAAACAGGACCACAAGGGCCAACAGGAGCACAAGGTGAAACAGGCGCTATGGGGCCTGCAGGAGAAACAGGGGCTGTGGGACCAACAGGAGCGACAGGACCTCAAGGTGACACAGGAGCCACGGGAGCAACTGGAGAGACTGGGGAGACGGGCGCTGTTGGGCCAACAGGAGCCCAAGGCGTAACAGGTGCTATGGGACCTACAGGACCAAAAGGTGATACAGGCGAGGTGGGCCCAACAGGACCTGCCGGCATACAAGGTGTAGCAGGCCCAACAGGCCCAACAGGTGTTGCCGCCGACCAGAGCATAGCTGCCTACTATCTACTCATGACTGAGGGTGGAATTTCTGTAGCTGCCAACGCTCCTGTCTTGTTTGCCGCTCCATCATTTGACTCCCCAGTAGTCGGCATTAGTGGTTCTGCTATTAGCTATGATAGCCAAACAGGCCTCTTCACAATACAAGAAGACGGCAACTACATGATCTTCTACGGTGCTGCAACACAAGCAGGCCTTGCAGATCCGTTTATTGCACTTGCAGTAAACAGCCAAGCGCTTGTAGAGACACAAGTAGCTCTCAGTGACTCCGGCATCATGACAGGTGCAGCGACCACGCTGGCTCTGACAGAAGGCCAGACTGTGGCACTCTACAACACATCGACGCAGGCAATTACGCTCTCATTGCCACCACTTGTAACAAGTGGCGTCGTCGCATATATTGTGATTAAAAGAGTCTAAGTAACGCTTGCATGCGACCTCTTATCCAGAGAGGTCGCCTGTTTTTGAAACAGTGATTTCATCGTCCTATTTTCCAAAAAATTTTCAGTCCGAAGAGCCTTCACCTTTCGGAGAATCTCCTTGAGACTATCACTAAAGGGATCGATTTTCTTCTGCCGTTCTGCTGGCACATAAAGCCCCCACATTGACTTGGAATCTTGCCATTTGGCAACTTTATATGTCCAAAACGACCAAGAGATCTTCTTGTCTTGCAGCTCATATAAAAACGCAGCCACCCTCTCTTGTGTGTGATAGGCTTGCAAATTGAACTCTCCGACATAAATCGGCGCTTGCAGCGCCTGCTGCTGCTCTGCAAATTGATCCAAATGCTTTCTGAGTTTTGCTTCGTGCTCTTCCTCAGTAGACTCATGGGCATATATGTGCGTGCTGAGGACTACATTATTCCAGCCTACTACTGCGGGCAGAGGCATATGCCGAATGCTTGTAAATCCATCCTCTATAAAGACCAAATGCATTTTGTCCTGCTCGCGAATAGCACGATAGACCTGGTCTTGTACGAGGTAGAGAGTGGCGGTATTTTTTGCCCCCATTGGCTCGTTCATGATATCATACCCTGCTACTACTGCACGATTTTTGTAACGGCTTGCGATTTGTGCCCAAATTTCTGCAGTCTTGCGCACCATTGCATGATCTGAAAAAAGCATATTACGATCTTGTTGGCCAGTATGGCCTTTTACACTCTGCCGCCCAGGTGTTCCATGCATATCAAGGATGACATATATATGATGCTTGTTCGCAGTTTCAATCGCCCAATCCAGCCATTTAAACAAACCTGTTGGCTCTTCTAGTAGATCGTAGAGAAAAGGCAGACGCACACAATTGAGACCGCAAGCTTTCTTGCAGCCACGCCTGCCTCAACTCAGTCAAGAGCTGCTCTATTTCTTTTTTCTTAAATCGACTATTGAGCACCTTCCAGAGGGATACATGATCGACAATAGGCTGAAAATATGATTTCTTTGGGGGATCAGTTTTAAATGGCATCATCCACATCTCTTCTACAAGCCATCCTCCAAGATTGACTCCTCTCAAAACGACCGGCGTCCCTTGTTCATCAACGATGCAACTGCCTTCTGCCCTGAGCCATGGCACATTGTCTTTGGCATGTAGTGGAGATATCACACAAATGGTCAGTAGTAGTAGGTGTACGTAGTGTTTCATTGGTTTTCCTATTTTATTAAGCTGAGTTCTGGGTATTAAGGTCAATTTTGCAAAAAACTGGCGTTTATTAGTATTGGTCGAAAATTGTGAACATGTGCTGAATTTGCAGCGAGGTTTTCTTGATCTCTATTGCCAAATAGCTACAGGCATGATAGAGAAAGAAAGCAACCAACAAGAGGCGTAATATGATACAAAAACAACTCTTCCTTCTACTTGCAGCTGCCTGCTGCATCTCTGTACTATCGGCAGGATCTACTGCAAGCCAATCTGCCAACACAAACTCTCAAACACTTACTATCGACCAACAAATAGAGCAGTGTAAAAAAGAGCTAGAGATGACAAAAATGCAAAAGTATATGGCAGAAAGCGATGCTGATAGATTCCTTTCGCAAAATTGGGAGGACTATCAACGAGCGATTACAAGACAAGAATTATGCCAAAGAAAAATAGAAAAGCTGACTGCGAAATTGGCTGAACTAGAAAAGCAAAAAACTGCTTCTAAATAAGGCAAACCCAGCCCTTATATAGAGCTGGGATTGATTTTGTCTACTTCGCAGCAGGGGCGTGCAAAGTGATTTTCAAGATCTTAATAGCAGTGACAGGTTTGTCATGTCCGTCTGTCTCGCTTTTTTCAATCTTTTGTACAGTCTCATAGCCAGAAGTAACTTCACCAAAAATAGTGTGTTTGCCATTGAGCCAAGGTGTTGCAGCTGTCGTGATAAAAAATTGGCTGCCATTTGTAGCAGGGCCACGATTAGCCATTGCCAAAAGTCCTGGACGATCAAATTTTACCTGAGGAGAAACTTCATCTTCAAAGGACTTTCCCCAAATCGACTCTCCCCCTCGTCCTGTTCCAGTTGGATCTCCACCTTGAATCATGAAGCCTTTAATTACTCGGTGAAAAATCACTCCATCATAATAGCCCTTTTCACTGAGCTTTAAAAAGTTCTCGCACGCCTTTGGGGCAACATCCGGCCGAAGTGTCACCTGGAATGTACCCGCAGTTGTTTCTATAGTAACGGTTGGATTTTTTTGCATAGTGGTATCATCTGCTAAAAGTTTAGTAAACATCATGACAAATAGAATAAGGCAATAGCGCATAAATTCCTCCAAAAAAGATGCACTATAAAAAACCATGTATTAGTTGTATAGGATTATTTTTGATTACTCATGCTCCCCTTCTTGGTAGCTAGCCTCTCCTTTGAGTGCCCCCTCTAATATGCTATGACAGAGCTCTTCACTGGTTATTACCTGGCTGAATGGAAGCGTCAGCATATTGAAGCATGCATCAAACCGCACTGCAGAGCCATCCGCGACTACAATATCTTTCTTTCCAATGCCTGTAGAGCCTGTCAAGTGATGTAAAAACTGCTTCCGAGTCTCTTCAGAACTTTTACGAATCCAATTAGTGACCCAAGCAGCTTTTTCACCGGGCACTTTTCGAAATTGTATCTTCTCTACGATTGTCTCTATATCGACTTCTCCTCTCAGCAACTCTTGAAATTTGCGAAGATCCATTGCCTGGATTTCTGGCCAACTGACGGTCTGTTGAAAAGGCGCCCTCTTCATCCCATATGCGATTGCATGAAGAGGAGCAATCGCTGGAGCAAAGCAATAATGCGCATAGAATTTTTTCAGTGCTTGCTGAATCACGGAGCCATTTGACACCAGAGTTTGGACACAAGAGCAATTTTGTAGCGTATTCGGAAGGTCACTTTCCACTAACTCATAAGCTGTTTTTACTACAGACTCAGCTGTTGATGCATTCCATGGCATCAGGTATTGCTTCATCCGTTTTATTGCACACTCCTGCTCTGAATGCGTTTTTTCATATAACGACAGGAGGGCATCAAAATTTTTCGGGTTGTCAATGAGATCAGCAAATTTCTCTTCCAGCCAATCATCGCTCATGGCATGAATACCTGCATACATCCCGTCTTCAAAAATCATCCCTATCGGGTAGCTATCTGCCGCGTTGAGGCAAAACATCATTAATTGCCCCATCTGGCGGTAAATAGTTTCACCTGCTTCATCCAGCATCTTTCCTGGTGCCAGTTCTGGTCTGAAATGCCCATTTGAACAGGATTTAAAGACAAGCTGTTTTGCAAGCCCCTCAAAAAGATCACAGATGAATTGCCTACTTGGACCCCCTTGGTCCACCGTATCGTCACCAATAAATTTGATGGACAACTTGTCAGAAAGCTCCCCCAGCTGGAATTTTTCGCTGAGATTTGCCAGTACTTGTACCGGACAGTCTACAAGATCAGCTCTTGCGACTTCAAAGGTATTTGCATCTTCAGACTCCAGCATTATTTGATCAATGACTCTCTGAACATCTACTTCAGCGATAGCGGCCTCATGCGTCCCTACGCCCGTGATTTGCGCCAATAGCCCTAACACCAGATTGGCTATTGAAGGCACTCCCTGAGTATCTACAACGATTACCTCCCCTGTTTCAATATTTTGCATAATATATCGGTTGCCTACACCATCCATACATCCTCCTTTGGCAGTAAATACGACAAAATTATGAAAAGTGAAATCTTATATGAAAACAGAGAACTTGATCTGTTTTGCACAAATCTATAAAACCAAATTTATTAGTTAACACGGTGTATATAAATGATCCCACAACTCTCAAAAATACCCAGAGAAGACTCCGTCGAGCAACTGCCATCCCCGCCATCAAAAATAACGGCTATGTGGAATAAAATTGCTGTCGTTCTTCTCACGCTCTGTCCTCCTCTTTGGGTATATGAACTCTACAGCTGCATCTATGAGAAACTCCAAGAATCTCGGCTCTGCTATAATAAAGCATCATTAGAAGAGCGCATCGCAAGCAAAGGTCTGCAGCCACTTTTACAAGAGATTTCAAAAGTCAAAGACATCTGCTCCTATTCACTTCTCAACAGACTTGCTGATTGTAATGAAGAAGAAAAGCAGATCCTTCTTGATTTACACACAGGCTACTCTCTAACCGCCGAAAGCATAAAAGAAATTCTGGGAGGGGGACACGTGGTTCTTGATGATGATGCCTTCTTGTATAAAAAGTGGTCGAAATCCCCACACGCTACAGTCCGAGTTTCTTCTCACCCTTCAGACACCTCGCAATATAGCTTGCAAGGACCTTTCATACAAGAGCTCCTCTTCAGCGCAGTAAAAGATAAAACTACAGGTAAATCATCTACCTGGTTTCAATTTGAACGCCATCCAGTCGTCGTCGGCCATCTCGTGCGTCATTTTATCGACTATGTGAAATACAAGATCACGGCAAAAAATCAAGGCCCCT